>CALLVY010000659.1 GCA_938015925.1 uncultured Saprospiraceae bacterium | reverse complement strand
ATTATTTTCCAAATCCACATTCATGATCCAAAGCCAAAAAGGAATGACCGCTCGGTTTTTGGTATGCGGCAATTCTAGGATTGCCATGAGGCCACTCACATTTTGTACCGGATTACCACCGGGTTCTTCTCCAATAAAAATAGCTTTGTTTTGATTTTTTATGATGCCAGTCATTTCTCCCGTGGCGGAAAAAGAACGGGCATTGGTTAAGACATAAACCTGGCCTTTGAATTGGGCCTTGGCCGGTTTGGTGGGCTTTAGTCCGGGGATGATTTTTTTGCCAATAAATTGGTCGCCCTGCTTTTTGAAAATAAGGGAGTGTAGGAAACGTTCGCCAAATCCTAGCTTATTGTAGGCTTCTTTTTTTGGGATCTTTTTGACTTTGGCACTGATTTCTTTATAGAAAGTAAACTCTTGATCATAGAGGTGAGCAAAAAGGTTTTCAGTAGGTTGTGGAGCACCGCCGCCATTGTCTCTCAGGTCGATGATGAGGTGTTCGACACCCCTGGTTTCCATTTTTTCAAAATATTCTTTGAATACCTTTTTGGTTTTTATTTTTTCCTTTTTTAAAGCGCTATCATCGAAGGTGCGAATTGTGAGAGTGGCGATATTTTTATCCATGGAAAAACTAATGGCTGGTTTTTGCTCGGGAGCTGGGTTTATTTTTTCGTAGCGTTCTTCGTAGATTTTTGTTCCCTCGATTACGGAAGATGCGGCTACGGTATATTTTTTTAATGGGCCATTTTTTGTTTCTTGTATCTCCATGTCAAATTGATCGAGAAAACCTTTGTAGAGCGCATAATTTCTCGCGAAATACCGGTTGACTCTGCTTTGGGGGCCGGTTTGATTATAACCATCTCGGGTTTGTAAATCCATTAATTTCAGGAATACTTGCTCGGCTGATTCGCCATTGATGCTTTTGAGAATGGCGCCAGGAGAAATATTTTCCTCTTGGGAAAGATTGCGTAGAATGTATATTTCTCCATCTTTTCTAAGCAGCTGAAATGGGAAAAATTTTAAGTCTTCCTTCATGGCTTTATAATAGGCAGCGGAGCCAACTAATTGGGTATGACCATTGGCGATTAATTTCATTAAAGGACTGGTGATGCGTAGGAAATCTACTGCATTCATCGGTTGGTTCAATGCAGCCCTGGCGGCATCAAAAGCTTGATCTAATTTTTCTTTTGAAGTGTATTGGTAGAGTCCTGGTTGGTAATTTTCTACATTTCTTCTGAATACATCAAAGTCTTCCTGAAGTTGGGCGACGGTAAATTTTTGATCCAAAATAGAAGATCCCTGGTCTTGCGCAAAGGAAGGGCTGGCCAAGAGGCTAAGCATAAAAATCAGACAATGAAAATAAATGGATTTCATAAAGGAAGGTGCTTTTTGTTTTGGCTTTGAAAAAGGGGAAGATAGAAAATTATAGTATTAGGCAATGCTTTTTTACCATTCCGTCAAGATACTATTTTCCGGTAAAGGAAAAAAAATCTCAATTTCCTATATTTTTTTCCATTGATTCGTATAGGGATCAAAACCACAATCATCGATTTTAGTCCATTTATTTTCTTCGACTTTTAGATCACTATTGAAGCTACAGGTGTAGCGATGTGGGCAGTCTTGACACTTGATGATTTGGTCGTTGGGGATCAACCATTTTTCTTGAAAGGCAGTAGATTGTACCATTTCGGCAATCTTGTTTGTGCTTACCTGTCCATATGTTTTTTCGTGGGAAGGATAGTTTTTAATAAAACCTTTGTGGTCAATACTCACTTTTCGATTCAGTGCCACATTATAATGATGCGCTTCGCTGAACAATTTTACATCTAAAACAAAATTGTCCGGGGAAACATAATCTTTCGCAGCAGCAGTCAATTCTTTTTGAACAAAAAATATTTTATCCTCACCTTCTGGTAAATCTACTACTTTTTGCTGGGGACTGGAATGAACGACCAACAAAGCAATCCTTTGGTGTACTTCCTTTAGCGCGATCAATTCACTTTCTGAATAAGCACCATCGGGCAAGAAAAGTTCAATACTTCTCAAACGACTAGCTTGGGTAGCTGCCAAAAAAGATTGGAGCACTTGCAAAGGAATTGCTTTAAGAATTCTCAATTGTAGCGCGGCACAAGCCAAATGATCGAGTTGATCTAAAACGGATAAGACATCATAGGCATCGGAATCGTCTATTTCGATGATGGCTGTTTGGATGGCCAATGCATCTTCCCAAATCATTTCAAGTTTTGGAAAAGCCTCTGGTTCATCGGTGAAAAATCCTAATTCCAATTTTTCAAACTCTTGTAAATAAGCATCGATTCCTTCATCGTATTGATGTTCAAAATGTGCCTTGGTTTCGGGAATAGTGCGTTCTTCCAATTGTGCTAAAACACCACAGAGTAATTCCGGAATGTCGTAGGATTCTTTTCGTTCCAAGTCGAAAAGTAAACTGTTCTGATTCCCTTGTACTGCGATACAGGAACTAAATAATCGGAAATAGGGAAGGGGCTTAATCATTGGAGTCGGCGAATAAAGGCAGGTTGGCAATGGGCTTATAGTAAGCACCAGTAGCATAAAAATTGGTTTGGTGGGTTTTGCTTTCGCAAGCGGTATAAGCGGTCAGCTGACCATTGCTTCCTCCTGGTCGGAGCAAGTGAAAACCCAATGGGATATTTTTATTGACAGGTTTTTTTATTAGGCTGATAAAGCCGTCGGGAAGTATTTTATCCATGATCGATCAAAAATTCTGCGATGAGTTTGTTTAGATAATAATTGCAAGGATAAGAAGTCATTCCAAATTGTCCTGATGGATTAACTTCCAAAAAAACACAACGACCCTCTTTGGTCTTGACCAAATCCAAAGAGCCTGTATTGAGATTTAAGGCTTTCATTAGTTGGTCGATTTGTTGACTTACTTTTTTGTCTAGTTGATAAGCTGTTCTGCGATTGGGACGCTTGTCATTGTATCTCCTAAAATCCAATTGGGTTTGATTACTTCCCTGAGAAAAAATAGCCATAGAATAGCATTGGCCATCCAAATAAAAGCTTCTGATTTCATAGCGCTTATCGAGTTTTTCTTGAAATAGAGAAAGCCCAAATTTTTGGGGCAAAGCTTCGATAAAGGCTTCATTTATTTCCTCTGTATAATTGACCAATGCTTGACTCGGATCATTTGGGTTGGCAAACATAAGATGATCGGAAATGGATTTATTGATAATGCCTTTGCTGTTTTTTTTATAAAAAGCCAGCAAGCTACTTTTTTGACGAGTAATCAGCGTTTTAGGAATGTCCATACCCAAATGCTGTGCCTTTTCCAGCACCATCAGTTTGTTTAAAGGCCTCGGGAAATAACGGGAAAGTTGCTTGTCTGATTTAAACTTCCGATGAAAATAATCGTGTACATTACTCCATTCCTTATCTATCGTTTCATTAAAATAGGAGAGGGTTTCGCGCCAACTCGCATCAGCAAGATGTTCTTCTTCCATGGTATTACCACGAATCAATTCGCTTACTTTTCGAAACCAAATGGAACGATAGTTATAGGCTTTTTTCTCCTCCTCTTTTTTATTAGACCATTCGATATCCTCAAATTCCATCAACTCATTGCTACTATTAATCCTATGAATGGATTGCTTATAATGCAAAAGCCAATCCATGACTTGATCTGTTGAGTAATCAAAAGGGTGAGAGAAGAGGAGATGTTGTGGAGTCAAAGTTTGTGTTTCTTGAGTCAAAGTAAAAGTATTGTAGAAGCGTTGATGCTTGAAAAAAATTAGTTCGTTTTTGGAATAAGTGGCCTTCCAATACCACCACCACCTTTCAAAGTGACTAGTGCGCCACTATCAATTGGAGCAATATTCTTTTTGTTTTTGAGGTCTTGGATGGAATTGGTTTTTTTAGGTTGTGGCTTCATCCCTTTGTTGGTGAAGCTGTTCATTAGCTTGTCCTTTTTCATGTTTGCGGCTTTATAAAATTAAATAAGAAACTGCCAAAGCGAGAGTAT
>CALLVY010000658.1 GCA_938015925.1 uncultured Saprospiraceae bacterium | reverse complement strand
TCTCGAAAGACAAAAGAAAAAGTAGTGGCGCCCAGCAAAATCATAAACACCATGCAAGTCAGGTGAGTGGTCTCGCGCATCACGGATTGCAACGTTTCCAGATTAAATTTTCTTTGAAGAATTGTAAGCAACGTAGCGCCCAAAGCACCTACTGCCGCCGCTTCTGTCGGCGAAGCAATCCCTTTAAAAATCGACCCTAAAACAGCAATGATCAACAACAAAGGCAAGACAAAAGCCTGTATCACTTTTGACCAAAACTTAGGATCTTCTCGATAAGCTTTTATCTCTTCCGCTGGAATTGGAGGAGCACTTTCCGGGTCCAACATCGCCTTGATGAGGATATAAACGATATAGCAAGCGACTAATAAAACACCTGGCAACAAAGCTGCTCGAAAAAGATCTCCTACAGAAATATTGAGGACACTACCCAGTAAAACTAAAACGACGGAAGGGGGAATAATTTGCCCTAAAGTTCCTGCGGAAGCAATCGTCCCCGTGGCCAATTCTGCCTGGTATCCGCGCTTCAACATCGTCGGCAAACTAATCAAACCCATCGTAATCACCGTAGCTCCAACAATCCCCGTAGAGGCCGCCAACAAAGCGCCAACAATAACCACAGAAACCGCCAAACCACCTCTCATCCGACCAAAAAGCATGGCCATCGTTTCCAACAAACTTTCTGCCAGTCCCGATTTTTCCAACATGATTCCCATAAAAATAAAAAGCGGAACGGCGAGTAAAATAATATTTCCCATCACTCCAACAATCCGGGGAGGCAAAGCAGAGAAATCTGCGGCATGCAAAAAACAAAATCCGTAAATAATGGAAATTCCGCCCATGGTAAAAGCCACCGGATAGCCGTAAAGGATCAGGATAAAAATACTTAAGAAGAGTAATAAGGCGAGTATTTCCATTTTCTATTCGTTGGTTGGGGCACTGATAATTGATTCTTCTTCCTCTTTTCCTCGCAAGACCAAAATCGATTGTGCGACACTCGCCAAGGCTTGTAGCAACAACAAAAGCATCCCGATGGTAATGGATCCTTTAATCAAAAAGCGATAAGGCAATCCACCAGGATTCGGCGATCCTTCGCCAATCTGGAAACTACCTAAAGCATAAAAAAAGGAAACATAAATCATGAGCACACACCAAGGAATTAAAAATACAATGGCTCCGGATAGGTTGACCCAGGCTTTGTCGCGGGGAGAAAATTGATCGTAAAACAAGTCGACGCGTACATGCCGATCATGCTTAAAAGCATATCCTGCGCCCAAAATAAAAATCAGCGCAAAGAGGTGCCATTCTAATTCCATGACCCAAGCGGCCGTAGTGCTAAAGAGATAACGCATCGCCACATCACCACAGACCAACAAGACCAAGACCAAAGTTAGCCAAGCAACTGAGCGGCCTACTCTTTCGTTGATCGCATCAATGATTTTGATAATACTCCGAAGCCCTTTCTCCATTTGAGGTTTTATTTGTAAAGTGTTAGGGCAAAATACGAAAAAAAATTCCACTCAAGGAACGTTTTATTAGTTTGCATCGTTACCTACCATGTAAAAGAAATTATCATGAGACTTACCATCATTCACGAACCTTTCAAAATGGTCTTTTGCCCATTGCTCTTTATTTCTGCCCTGCAGAAGTAAGACTTGGCAGGTATGCTAAATACTCTTAGCAAACCGATACTTTTGCATTATCAAAAACAAATTTGGAATTCAACCTTACACCTTTGGTCTTCCACTAATGGAATAAACGCTTTGTGTTTAAACGCCATGGTTTAGCCAAACTGTAAGTCTATTGACCTTGGGCCAAGTCGTCAATCTACTATTTAATGATTCTTAAGTAGGAGCCATTTTACGCTCGTACTTGAAAAATTTCTTTGACCAGCAAAGAGAGGAAGTTCCTGAATAAAGGGAACTAAATCCTGTAGTCAAAGACTAAAATAAAACTCATGAAACGCAATACATTGAGCTTTTTAAGAAATATTGGTATCGCCGCACACATTGATGCAGGCAAAACGACTTTAACAGAACGCATTCTTTATTTCACCGGAAAATCTCACAAACTAGGAGAAACACACCTCGGCAATAGCCAGATGGATACTTCTAAACAGGAGATTGAAAAAGGAATCACCATTAGTTCCGCGGCAACTCATACGGAATGGATTCATCAGGAAAAAGAATATTTATTAAATATTATTGATACTCCTGGACATGTCGATTTTATGATCGAAGTAGAGCGTTCCTTACGCGTCCTCGACGGTATGGTAGCTTTATTTGATGCCGTAGCGGGAGTAGAATCTCAGACCGAAACGGTTTGGAGACAAGCGGCTAGGTATAAGGTTCCGGTCATCGCAATGGTCAATAAAATGGATCGTATTGGGGCGGACTTTTTTGAAGTAGTCCAACAAATGAAAAATCGTTTGGGTGCCCATGCTTTGCCTTTACAAATTCCAATTGGAGCGGAGGAGAGTTTTGAAGGGATCATCGACTTGATCGAACTTAAAGCGGTTTACTGGGATGCTGACGGAAATCTTTCGGAACAAAAAGAAATCCCTGCTGCTTTGCTACCCGAAGTGATGCAACATCGAGAAGCTTTACTCGAAGCCATTGCGATTTTTGATGAGGGTTTGCTTAAGCAATACTTAGAAAATGCCGATGCCATTGATCCACAACAGCTTTATGCGATCCTTCGACAAGCCGTTTTACGTCGGGAAATTGTGCCCGTAATTATGGGAGCCGCTTATAAAAACAAAGGCGTTCAAACGCTTTTGGATGCGGTTTGTAATTATCTGCCTTCTCCTTTAGACAGAGGAGCAGTTACAGGACTAGACCCGAATACGGAAACACCAATTGTACGGCAAGCGCAGCCTGATGCTCCTTTTGCTGCCTTGGCTTTTAAGATCGCTTTGGATGAGCAAAATCGGCAACTCTGTTTTTTCAGAATTTATTCTGGTCAAATTCAAACAGGCGATACCGTCTTAAATCCGAGGACTGGTAAAAAAGAGAGAATCGGAAGATTGTATCAAATGCATGCCAATCGGCGACAGGAAGTCAAAAGCCTGCAAGCTGGTGATATTGCAGCAACGGTTGGTTTGAAAAAAGTGCGAACTGGAGATACTTTATGTGCTATTGACGCGCCTATGGTTTTGGAAAGTTTGCTTGTTCCTCCTCCGGTGATTAGCATGTCGCTAGAAGCCAAACGGACAGAACAGTTGGATAAATTGGGTTTGGCTTTGGCCAAATTGCAAGTAGAAGATCCAAGCTTTAAAGTACACCGAGATCAGACTACCGGGCAAACCATTATGTTAGGAATGGGAGAATTGCATTTAGAAATTATCGTCGATAAATTAAAAGAAGATTTTGATATCGAAGTTAATACGGGTTCTCCAAAAGTTGCTTATCAAGAGCGATTTACCCAATCGAAACGCATACGACATCGCCTGAGCAAGCAATCAGGAGGGCCAGGTTTGTATGCCGAGATAGAGGTCATCTTGAGTCCTGCGGATGCGGATTTTTTGGAAAGTGATGCTTTTCAAAAGGAGGGCAAGAAATTACAATTTGTCAATAAAATTGTAGGAGGAAGCATTCCTAAGGAGTTTATTCCTGGCGTAGTGGCAGGTTTTAAAAAGGTATTGAGTAGTGGCCCATTATTCGGCTATCCTATCCATAGTCTAAAAGTAGAATTAGTGGATGGTGATACCCATAGCAATGATTCGAAGCCGCTGGCATTTGAAATCTGTGCGATAGAGACTTTCCGAAAAGTTGCGATGGCGATGGTTCCTCAATTATTGGAACCCATTTTTACCGTCAACATTCAAACACCTGAAGCATATTTGGGTAATATTTTCGGTGGACTCAATCGTAGACGTGGGATCATCTTGTCACAAGAGATCCAGCATCAGCAGGTAGAATTGAAAGCGGAAGTCCCCTTGTCAGAAATGTTTGGGTACATCAATCATTTGCGCACGGTAAGTGCCGGCCGAGCCAATTATTCTATGGCTTTTAAAGACTATGCCCCTGTACCAGATGCGATTGCCAGTCAGGTGATTCCGACTGGATAGCCATTTATTTTTTCAGAAAGCAGCTCTCTATTTTTTAGGGAGTTGCTTTTTTTATTGATCTTCGCTAAACAATTTTTTCTAAATGCTAGCCTCCCGAATTCCTTTCACATTCAACTGCAAATTCGTTTTCCCCATCCAAGTATTTTCTTCAATGGTATAGCAAATATCAAAAGGTCCTTCCTGAACCAAATCCATTTTTTCTGCTAAACCAAAAGCAATGGCAGACATGGGTTCTGAGTTGTTTTGCTGAATCTGCAATTTGAGGTGCTTGTCTTTTAGTACCCGCGAATTTCCTGCATCGGCGACCGCTCTGCTCAAAAATACTGGATTCCGATTGCTTGGACCAAAGGGGGCAAACTTTTGCAATTGCGACCAAAACCTTGAAGAAATAGAAGACAATTGCAATTCGGCGGCGAGGTGAATTTCAGCAAAAAGACTGCTGGTCTCGATATTTTTTCGAACTGCTTTTTCAAATTTATTTTTAAAGGCTTCCAAATTTTCTGGTGCTAAAGTTAGTCCCGCTGCATAGCGATGGCCGCCAAAGTTCATCAATAAATCTTCACATTCTTCAATCGCCTGATGTACATCAAAACCTGGAACCGACCTCGCCGAACCTACAATGGTATCGCCTGAGGCAGTCAGAATAATACTCGGTTTGTGATAAGCATCGACCATCCGAGAAGCCACGATTCCTACGACTCCTTTGTGCCAATGCGGTTGGTATAAGACGATGGATTTTTGTTGCTCCCAATCCTCTTGTTGCTCCAATAGTTCGCCCGCTTCGCGAGCCATCTTTCGGTCAAATTCTTTGCGGAGTTCATTACTCTTACCTAAGTCCTGAGCTAGGTTTTGGGCAACGGTTCTTTCTTCTGCCAATAGTAAACGTACCGCCTGTTTTCCATCCGTCAATCGTCCCGCAGCATTTATAATCGGTCCCGGCCCAAAAACCAAATCACTAATCGTCAATGGCGCGGTCTTTCTACTTTGAGTAATTAAAGCGGCAATCCCCATCCTGGGATTTTGATGAATTCTTTCTAATCCCATTTGGGTGAAAATTCGATTTTCTCCAAGCAAAGGAACAATATCACAAGCCGTAGCAATCGCGAGTAAATCCAATAAGGATTCGGTTTCTTCCTCTGCAAAGCCTTGCGAGAGCGCATAAGCCTGCGCAAATTTAAACGCAACTCCCGCACCGCACAATTCTTTAAAAGGATAAGAACAATCCGCCTGCTTGGGATCTAAAATCGCCAAAGCATCCGGCAATTTTTCGGCAGGCAAATGATGATCGCAAATGATGACATCAATCCCATGCTTTTTGGCTTCCGCGATCTGTTGAACCGCTTTGATTCCACAATCCAGGCTAATCATTAACTGAGTTCCATTTTGGCGGGCATAATCAATTCCTGCCAGAGAAATACCATATCCTTCTTTATAGCGATCGGGAATATAAAAATCCAATTGGTCGGTATGCTTCGATAAAAAAGCATGCAGTAGGGCCACCGCGGTAGTACCATCCACATCATAATCTCCATAAAGCAAAATTTGTTCTCCTTCTGTGATGGCTTGATCCAGGCGTTCTATTGCCTTTTCCATGTCCTTCATCAGGAAGGGGTCATGGCATTGAGTGAGTTTGGTTTGAAAAAAACGCTGTGCTTGAGTATCACTGTGAATGTTCTTTTGGACCAATAATTTGCAAAGAGCGGGATGAATTCCAAGTAATTCTTGTAATTCAGCAACTTGATCTAGGTTGGTTTCGGATAAAATCCATCGTTTTTTCATAGTAGGTAGCTATCGTGTGAATCTTACTAAAGTACTAAATTTGGAAGTTAAATTTCTCAATTAGTAATAATAATATCTTAAGGGGCCTTAGTTTTGCACTAATTTAGGCGCAAACTGCGTTATTTTCAGGGGTTTACACCACTTATTTTGGCATAGAATTTACTTATAATTTATTAGAAAACCTTATACGTAACTAATGCGATCTGATCCTCGTTTTCCAAAGGATAAAAAATACTTCATACGAATGCTTTATAATACACGTCCTGCAATCCTTTTACTATTTCTACTTTTTACTGCATCTATCTATGCACAAGATAACACATTGGTAATGGGACAATTGACCAATATGGGTTTGGTCACAGAGATTGAAATCAACGTCAACGAAAAATACCTGAATAATGAGCAGATTGTTTATACGGCAGAAATAAACAGCGACGGACGTTTTGCTTTTCCATTAGAGATCAATGAAGCCCAAATGGTGACCTTGTCTTATTCGCGCAATCGAACACTGATCTATCTTGAACCAAATGATACTCTTGAAGTCAAGGCCGATGCCAATTCCTTTCCTTTTTCTCTGACTTTTGGACATCGCAGTGGTGCCAATAATACGCGAATGAAAAAATATTACGAAACGCATCCACCAGAGACTGACCCCTTTCAATTAAAACAATATCGCAGTGGTGGAACCTACTGGTATATCAATACTCCAGCGATGGAACGGATGATGGCCGCCAACATCCCTGATCAATTTCGGCAAAAGATGAATTTGCGTAAGCAAAAAGCTTTAGCTGATTTCGATTTTTACGTACAGAACAATCCTAATGCTTTGACGCCACAGTTTAAGGAATTCATGACGAGTGAAATAATTTACGATTGGGCTTATCACTTACTATTATACGGAACTGTTTATAAAAACAAATTTGGTATCAAGTCTGAGTTTTTTGAATTCCTCGATGAAGTCCCCCTACAAGTAGAAAGCGTTGGTAATTATCATTACCGCGAATTTCTCAAAGCCTACCTTTGTCACCGCTATATAAACAGCGATGATACTGGAAATCCTTATGCCGGACAATACGACCTGGCCTCCAATCTTTTTACAGGTAAGCCCTTGGCCTTTCTTCAATCTGATATGATTACTCGTGGCTTTCGTGCCAATGAAGTAGAAGCCCTGCAAAGAAAATATTGGGATTTTACTGATCATAATATTTATCCTCAATTCAACGACAAGGTGGTAGATGTTTATTACAACATCATAAAATATGCGGAAGGTTCGCTGGCTCCAGATTTCACTTTAGCAGACCAGAATGGACAGGCCGTTAGTTTGAGTGATTATAAGGGCAAGGTTGTTTATTTAAATTTTTGGGCGAGCTGGTGCAAACCTTGTATGACCAAAATGGCTCAAATACGATCCATTCAAACTAAATTAGAAAACGAAGGAGTCGTCTTTTTAAATGTTTCTCTGGATCGCCAAAAAGACACTTGGTTAAGCACTTTATCTAGTAATGGCATTGGAGGTGTAAATGTGATGGCCAATGGCGATATTGAATCTAACGTGGCTCGTTCTTATCAAATAAAAGTTCTTCCCCTTTATTATATCATTGATCGAAATGGTTATTTCACCAGTAAACCTAAAGAACACGATTTAATTGAAATCGAATCGCTCTTGAGTCGATTGAATAATCAAAATTAATTTCCTTGATGCTTCGAAGCCTACTTTTTATTTTTTTCTGGAGCTGCCTGGGCAGTCTTTTTGCACAGCCATTGACTAGTGCGGATCAGATGCCTTATTTTCCGGGTTGCGATCGGTTTGAGAATGGTTCTGATAAAAAACGGGATTGCTCCAACCAGGCGCTCGTCAATTTTATTTCCAATCATCTACTTTATCCAGAAGCCGCTCAAAACAAGCAAACAGAAGGAACGGTGTATGTAAGTTTTGTGATTGCAGCAGATGGCAGCATTGGGAATACGCTTGTGCTTCGAGATATCGGAAGTGGTTGTGGAGATGCGGCTTTGAATGTTTTGCAACAAATGCCAAGCTGGGAAGCAGGCGTACACGATGGACAACGCGTACCGGTCAAACTAAACTTACCTATTCAATTTTCTTTTTCGCCTGGTTCCGAAGAAGATAAAGAAGTGCCCTATAAAATTCACTGGGCCATGCTCAAAAAAAATCAGATTTCTCGAGAACAACTTCGTACCAATTCAACTAGTCCCGTTCAGGTCAGAGATTTATTTGGCAATGACATCTTGATTAGTGAATTGCTTTTTGTGTATGAAAAAAAGAGAACTTATCTGGATGCTAAAAGCAATGGCCGGATGACTCCGCAGATGAATAAGATTATTCGTCGCGCCAAAAAAGGAGGTGTTTTTTCGGTGATTGCGACGGTACAGAAGGATGGAAATTTTATTGATGTGGAACGGCAGTTTGATATTGTTGAATAAGAACAATTCTCTCTCTAAAACAAACTCCCTTGCGTGGCAAAGTTTATCGGATTTTCCAGCTGCAATAAAAAGCGCTTGACGTCCAAGCCAGAAAAGTAACCTTGCAAATCCCCATTCTTAGCAATCACTCGATGACAGGGCACCATGATCGCAATGGGGTTATTTCGATTGGCCAAACCAACGGCTCTACTTGCCGTAGGATTATCAATTTGCGAAGCGATCTTCGAGTAGGAAGTCGTTCTTCCAAATGGAATTTTCAATAATTCTCCCCACACTGACTTATTAAAATCTGTTGCATCTCCCCAATCGAATTGCACGTCAAATTCCTGGCGATCTCCTGCAAAATATTCTTTCAACTGAGTGGCCGCAATAGCGATTGGCTCTGGTAAAGAAGCGGATGCTTTTGCCTGTCCTTCGTACAATTTTAATCGCTGGACGCCTTGGTCTGTTCCACTGATCTCAAAGCGGCCGATTGGTGAATCTACGTATGTCTTTGCAAGCATTAGGTGTTTCTTTTTGTTGAAAAATAATACCGTGATACTGGCTTTTAATTCCCTTCCCGCTCCCGCAAAACCTTCACCACATCAGCCATACCAAATCCCTTGGCTCGTAAAAGTACTAAATAATGATACATTAAATCTGCTGCTTCCCCCAAAAATAAATCCTCATTATCGTCTTTGGCTTCAATCACCAATTCTACCGCTTCTTCTCCTACCTTCTGTGCAACCTTGTTGATTCCTTTGGCGAAGAGGGAAGTGGTGTAGGATTTTTCATTGGGATTATCATGGCGATCTTTGATGGTGTCTTCTAGTTTTTGTAGAAAAGATGCCGCTTTATTTTTTTCAGCAAAGCAAGTATCTGCTCCAGTATGACAAACCGGACCTACTGGATTCACTTGAATCAACAAAGTGTCTTGATCACAATCCAATCGAATATCAACCAGGTTTAGAAAATTCCCAGAGCTTTCTCCTTTAGTCCACAAACCTTGTTTGCTGCGGCTAAAAAAAGTAATGCGTTTTTCCGCTACTGTTTTTTCCAATGCCGCTTTATCCATATAGCCTAGCATCAGCACTTTTTGACTTTCTGCATCTTGTATAATCGCAGGTACCAAACCATCGCCCTTGGCGAAATCTATGGAGCTTGGATCAAAATTTATCAGCGTATTTTTCATTTGTTTTTTTATTATTCAGGTGCCCTTCAGGTCGCAAAATCAATATTCAAAATTAGAGATTGGATATTCAACATTCCCTCTATTCCAACCATTCTTTTATTACTTCCCCAATCTTCTCCGCTTCAATTAAAAAGCCATCATGGCCAAAATCACTTTGAATAATTTTATAAGTGGACATCGGTAAATGCCGCGCCAAAAACAATTGTTCTTCCGAAGGAATCAGCTGATCGGTATCTACAGCCAATACAAGAATTGGAATTTTTAAATTTCGCAAAACTTCTTCAATACTCGCACGATCCCGACCAAGATGATGCGTATCCAAAGTTTTTAGCAAGCGGTAATAGCAATGTGCATAAAAACGTTTCTCCAGTTTCAAACCTTGATAACGAATATAAGAACTGGCTCTAAAATCATCCTTGCGAGCGTCTGTATCCGTTTGCGAGGCATTATAAGAAACGAGGGTTCGATAATTAAGCAAGGCATTTCCACGCGCCGCTCTCAATCCTTTGATTCCCGCTTTGTCTGTGTTTTCATAAAAAGAAGGATCGGCTTCCAAGCTCATTCTTTGGCCTTCATGGATGGCAATGCTCCAGGCGCTTTCGCGCGCACTGGTTACCAAAGCTACCATGCGCTGGATGCGTGCTGGAAATAAAACACCATACTCCAACACCTGATGCCCGCCACAAGAACCACCAATGCAAAGAGTAATTTGCTCAATCCCCAAATGAGCGCGAAGCAAATCATGTACGCTCACGATATCCCGAATCGTCGTAGCTGGAAAATCTAAACCATAAGCAACTCCGGTTTTGGGATTGATACTTCTCGCGCCAGTCGTTCCATAGCAAGAACCCAAAATATTAGCACAAACAATAAAATGCTTTTGCGGGTCAAAAGTGTGTCCTGTCCCAAAAAGCCCCGGCCACCAATCCAAGACATCCGAATTGGCAGTAAGTGCATGACAAACCCAAATGATATTATCCTTCGCAGCATTGATTTCTCCGAAGGTGTGATAGGCAATCGTCAATTCTTCCAATATCTCGCCAGATTCCAGTTCGAAGGAATTGGGGTAATCGTAAAACTGCAGGTTCTCTATTTCGATGGGTATCGAATAATTTTCTTTTCTTACTTCTCTTTTCATGAGTATTATGCTTTTGAAGCAGACAAAGCTTGATCTAAATCATTGACAATATCCTCTATATTTTCCAAGCCAACGGACACGCGTAAAAGTCCGGGCGTAATGCCTACTTCCATTCTGGCTTCCTCACTTAGCTTCGCATGCGTCGTAGAAGCTGGATGGGTTACAATCGTACGGGTATCACCAAGGTTAGCACTTAGGGAAAGTAGTTTCATATTATTCAATAGTTGCCGACCTTGTGCCAAACCGCCTTTTACTTCGAAGGTGACAATGCCACCTCCTTTTCGCATTTGTTTTTTAGCGAGTTGATAAGCAGGATGTGTTTCTAAGAATGGATAATTGACTCTACTCACCTGATCGTTTTCAGCAAGCCATTTGGCTAGAGCCAAAGCATTTTCACAATGTCGATCCAAACGCACTGCTAGCGTTTCCAAACTTTTAGATAATATCCAGGCATTAAAAGCAGATAAAGTCGGACCACTGCTGCGACAAAAAGTTCGAACGATGTGGATGTGTTCTTTACTTCCTGCGATGATACCGCCGAGTACTCGGCCTTGGCCGTCGATGTATTTGGTGGCAGAATGGATAATCAGATCTGCGCCATATTGGACGGGTTGTTGGAGATAAGGTGTGGCGAAACAATTGTCTACGCAATAGAGCAGGCCATGCTTTTTACACAAAGCTCCTGCGGCTTCTAAATCCAATACATCCAAACCCGGATTGGAAGGTGTTTCCAGAAAAAGCATTTTCGTGTTCGGTCGAACTTCTTTCTCCCAACTCTCTGGATCATTTGGATCAATCCAAGAACAATCAATGCCCCATTTGGGCAAGTACTTCGTCAGGATGGTATAGGACGAACCAAATATAGCCCGGGAAGATAAAATGTGATCGCCTGCTTCCAAAAAAGAAAGGAAGGTTGAAAAAATCGCAGACATGCCACTCGCCGTCGCATAAGCATCTTCGACTCCTTCTAGTGCCGCCATTTTATCCTCCAATTCTCGGCAGTTGGGATTGGTAAAACGGCTATAGATATTGCCCGCTTCTTCTCCTGCAAAGATTTCTTTCATTTGTTCTGCATCGTCGAATACAAAACTAGAGGTTGGAAAAATCGGGACACTATGTTCTCGGTGAGCAGATCGTTCTGCTTGAATCCTTATGGCTTTGGTCTCAAATTTCATATCACTGGATTGATCGAAAAGGTGTACTTAATTTCTGCGCTGTGCTCGATGATTTTTGCAACGGAACAGTATTGATCCAAAGACATCTTTATCGCTTTTTCTGCTTTTGCTTCTGAGAGATCTCCGAACAATTGATAATCAACGGTAATCGTTTCAAACAAAGAAGGAACTTCTCCTTCTCTTCGCGTAGCAGAAACACTGACTTTAATGTCTTCCAGCGGTTGTCTCATTTTTTTTAGAAAAAGAACCAAATCAATACTGCTACAACCTGCGATCCCCATCAGCATCAATTGCATTGGGCGAACGCCTAAATTTTCACCGCCAATTTCCGGAGAGCCATCCATGGAGATGCTATTGCCATCTTCATTGCTAGCGACAAAGTGCATCGCTTTATTTTTCCTTTCCATTGAAATTTTCATATCGTCGTTTTTTTTATGAAGTTTTATAATAGAAGTTGTTTTAAAATTCGAAAAAGGAGAATTTTAATTTTTTGTTCTCACCAAAACATTCTTTTCTGCTAAATATCCTTTTAACTCCCGAATACCAATTTCTTTAAAATGGAAAATACTAGCCGCCAAAGCCGCATCTGCTTTTCCTTTGGTAAACACTTCCTGAAAGTGTTCTTTCTTTCCGGCGCCGCCGGAGGCGATGATGGGTATCGACAATAAGTCGGACATTTCAGCCAAAGTTTCCAGGGCAAATCCATTTTTTGTTCCATCGTGATCCATGGAAGTAAAAAGGATTTCTCCGGCTCCACGTTCCTGGCATTCTTTGGCCCAGGTCATCAATTCTATATCGGTGGCTTTTCTTCCACCATTTAGATGTACATACCAGGTGCCTTCCACCAGCTTAGCATCTATAGCCACAACAATGCATTGGCTCCCAAAGTTTTTACTTAGACTTTCAATCAATACGGGTTCTCTCACCGCCGCTGAATTTACGGATATTTTATCAGCTCCCGCAGTCAGTAATACCGCTACGTCATCTACCGACTTTATTCCTCCACCAATGGTAAAAGGAATATTCAATTCTGCGGCTACCTTTCTTGCTAAAGTCGTCAGCGTTTTTCTTTTTTCGTGGGTGGCGGTAATGTCGAGAAATACGATTTCATCGGCGCCTTGTTCGCTGTATAAACGACCTAGTTCCACGGGATCACCAGCATCACGAAGATTGACAAAATTGACTCCTTTGACCGTTCGACCGTCTTTGATATCCAGGCAGGGAATGATTCGTTTGGCTAACATGTTTTCTATTTAGTGCTGTTTATAGTTGGCTCAATTCTTCTAACTGAATCGTTCCTTCATAAAATGCTTTTCCGACAATGGCTCCGTAACAATCCATTGCTTTTAAGTTTTTCAGGTCTTGTAAATTCGTTACTCCTCCACTCGCGATCAATTGCAAATTGGGTAAAATTTTTCGAATGCGTTGATATAGATTTTCAGCCGTTCCTTGTAAAAGACCATCTTTCGAAATATCTGTGCAAATGGTATAAGCGACTCCTTTTTTATGATAGTCTTTTAGAAAATCAAACAAGTCAATCGTACTTTCTTCTTGCCAGCCATTCACCGCAACTTTTTCATTTTTGGCATCTGCTCCCAGAATAATTTTATCGGCACCATACTTCTCCAACCAGGCTAAAAACAAATCTGGCTTCTTGACCGCCAAGGTGCCAATCGTTATTTGCTGCGCGCCACAATCAAATGCAATTTTTACATCTTCTTCTGATTTTATTCCTCCGCCAAAATCTACAATCAGGTTGGTTTGGGTACTAATTTTTCGCAAGATTTCCTGGTTGATGATTTTTTGAGATCGCGCACCGTCGAGATCTACCACGTGTAATCGGCGAATGCCTGCCGCTTCAAAACGTTTGGCCACTTCTACCGGATTTTGGTCGTAGACTTTTTTTTGTTGATAATCTCCTTGAGTGAGTCGAACGCATTGTCCGTCAATGATATCTATCGCTGGAATGATGTACATGAATTAAAGTTGTAAAAAACCTTTTAAAATTTGTTCTCCAATCTTTCCGGATTTCTCTGGATGAAACTGGGTCGCATAAAAATTATCTTTTTGTAAAACCGCACTGAAATTTTGAATATAATCGCAAGTACCAATGGTACAATCACCAATTTCCACATAATAGCTGTGAACGAAATAGACATATTCTTTTTCCAAAGTATTGGAAATAAATCCTTGTTCGATTTTATCCAAACTATTCCAACCAACATGCGGCACTTTTTGGTCTTTTTGTTGAGGAATAAATTTTCGAACACCTTGAGGAATCACACCAATACAAGAGGTATCTCCTTCTTCCGAATGTTCGCAAAGCAATTGCATCCCTAAGCAAATCCCAAGTACAGGTTGTTTTAAATTTTTAATCAATTGATCCAAACCCTCGCTCCGCAAATAATCCATTGTGGAACTCGCTTCTCCAACGCCGGGAAAAATAACTTTATCGGCTGCTCTGATGGCTGCTGGATCATTGGTCAAAATCGCTTCCGCATTCAATCGCTTCAAAGCAAAAAGAACGGACTGGACATTGCCTGCATTATAATCGATGATGGCTGTTTTCATTTTATAAAACTCCTTTGGTGGTGGGCAATTGCTGGTTATAAGGATCTCTGCGAATGGCCATGCGAATGGCCCGGGCCAGAGATTTAAAAATTGCTTCTATCTTATGGTGTTCATTCGTTCCTTCTGCTTTGATATTGAGATTGCAACGAGCAGCATCGCTAAAGGATTTAAAAAAATGAAAGAACATTTCTGTTGGCATTTTTCCAATCATTTCCCTTTTAAAAGTAGCTTCCCAAACCAACCAAGGGCGACCTCCAAAATCGAGGGCGACCTGTGCCAGGCAGTCATCCATTGGCAGGCAAAACCCATAGCGTTCCATTCCTGCCTTGTTGCCCAATGCCTGGGCATAGGCTTCGCCTAGTGCCAGGGCGGTATCTTCTATGGTGTGGTGTTCATCAATCTCTAAATCACCTGCTACTTTGATGGACAAGTCACTACCAGAGTGTCGAGCCAATTGATCGAGCATGTGATCGAAAAAAGGAATGCCGGTATCATTGTCCGCTTTTCCATTGCCATCTAAAAGCAATTGGATATGGATTTGGGTTTCTTTGGTATTGCGTTGGACTTCTGCGCGGCGGAGAGGGAGTTTTAGGAAATTGTAAATGGCCTCCCAGCTGGTTGTTGTTAAAGCGATCGTGTCGTCGAGTGTTTTATTGGTGACTTCTTCTGCGCCTAAGTCGGGTTCGGTGTTGATCCAAATTCCTTTTGCTCCGAGGTTTTTGGCCAGTTCCATATCGGTGAGGCGGTCGCCGATGACAAAGGAGTTGGCGAGGTCATAGTCTCCTTCGAGGTATTGTGTGAGCAGGGCCGTTCCGGGTTTGCGCGTAGGCGCATTGTCTTCCGGTCGAGTGCGGTCGATGATCACTTCGGAGAAAAGCACGTCTTCATTGGCGAAAGCCTGGATGACTTTGTTATGGGCTAACCAGAATTGGTCTTCTGGAAAAGTCTCTGTTCCTAGGCCATCTTGATTGGTCACCATCACCAATTCGAAATCTAATTCTTTTGCGATGCGTGGCAGGTATTGAAAGACCTTAGGGTAAAATTCTAATTTTTCCAGGCTATCCAATTGGTAATCGACTGGTGGTTCGAGCACGATGGTTCCATCGCGGTCGAGAAAGAGTGCTTTTTTCATTTTATTGTTTTCTTTGGGTAAAAAAAGGAGCGACTTTCTTTCTTCAATTAATCACTCCGCTTGCATAAAATCATAATCGTCCAATGCTTCTAAGAGAAACCCATTCTCGTCTTCACCACCTACCGTAATTCTCAAACAAGCTTCACAAAGCGCTACTTTAGAACGATCTCTGACCACAATACCTTGGTGGATCAAATGTTGATAAATAGCCTGTGGATCGGTAACTTTAAGCAATAGGAAATTAGCATCGGATGGAAAGATAGATTGTACGCATTTCAACTTTGGCAATGCCTCTTCCAATCGTTTTCTTTCTGACAAAATAGCACCTACCCATTCGTCTTTTTCTTCCACTTCATCTAAGGCCATGTACACGGCATCCTGGGTCAATTGATTGACATTATAAGGTGCTTTTACTTTATTGAACAAGGCGATGATCGTTTCTGAGGCAAAGGCCATTCCCAGACGAATTCCTGCCAAGCCCCATGCTTTTGAAAAAGTTTGCAAGACTACTAATTGTCCAAATTCTTCTAAGAGTGCGCTAGTACTTTCTTGTTCTGAAAAATCAATATAGGCTTCATCAATCACTACAATTCCCTGGAAGTTTTGCAGTATTTTTTTGATACTCGCTAAGGACATATTGTTTCCTGTAGGATTATTGGGACTGCAAATAAAAAGAATTTTAGAAGTAGCATTCGCTTTCGCTAAAATCTGATCCGCGTCTATTTGAAAACTTTCGGTCAATGGAATTTCTACAATGCCTACATCTGCAATATCTGCGCAGACTTTGTACATCCCATAAGTTGGCGGCAAAACAAGAATGTGATCTTTTCCCGGTTCACAAAAAATACGGATCAATAAGTCGATTGCTTCATCGCTACCATTGCCCAAAAATATTTGTTCCGCAGGCACCTCTTTTAACTCTGCAATTTTATTTTTCAACGCCCATTGCAGCGGATCGGGATAACGATTAAATCCAGTATCGAAAGGATTTTCATTGGCATCCAGTAAAATCTCAGCTTCACCTTTGTATTCCGAGCGGGCAGAAGAGTAAGCTTCCATCTTTAAAATATTAGGTCGAACGAGTTGGAGGATTTCCGTTTTTTGCATTCTTTTACTTTTCTAAACTTCCGTTAATCTAATTTGAACAGCTCTTGCATGAGCGGCCAATTCTTCAGCCATCGCCATTTCTACTACGGCCGGACCGATATTTTGCAAGCCCTTTTCACTTAATTCCTGAAAGGTAATCTTTTTTACAAAAGCGTCCATATTTACACCACTATATGCTTTGGCAAAACCATTGGTAGGTAAAGTGTGATTGGTACCAGAAGCATAATCGCCTACCGACTCCGGGGTATAATGTCCTAGAAAAACCGATCCTGCATTGCGAATCGCATTGGCGATTGTTTGGGGCTGATCGACCGCCAGAATCAAGTGCTCGGGCGCATAGGTGTTGATCAATGCTATCGCTTCTTCCGCATTGCGGACCACGATCATTGGACTTTGTAAGACGACGGCCTCTGCTACCGTCCTACGAGGCAAATCGATCAATTGTTTCTTTATTTCCGCTGCTATGGCATCCGCCATTTCTTCTTCAAAGCTTAGCAGTACCACTTGACTATCAGCGCCATGTTCCGCTTGTGATAATAAATCAGCGGCTACAAAAGCAGGATTGGCACCTCCGTCCGCTACGACCAAAACTTCTGAAGGGCCTGCGGGCATATCAATTGCAACTCCTGTTCGACTGACGATTTGCTTCGCAGCGGTGACATATTGATTGCCAGGGCCAAAAATTTTATAGACTGCCGGAATATTTTCCGTTCCATAAGCAAGCGCTCCAATCGCCTGGGCTCCGCCGACTTTAAATATTTTATCAATCCCAATCAAACCGGCAGTGTACAACATTGCTGGAGAAATTTTTCCATCTTGCTGAGGAGGGGTACACATTACGATCTCCTGGCAACCCGCTAGTTTTGCAGGTACGCCCAACATCAGGATGGTAGAAAACAGCGGAGCCGTTCCGCCGGGAATATACAAACCCACTTTGTCTATCCCAACATTTTTTTGCCAGCAGCGGACTCCGGGCATGGTTTCGATGACGGGCGGTTCTTGGATTTGTGCTTCGTGGAAACGTTTGATGTTTTCGTATGCTAGTTGAATCGCATTTTTAAGTTCTTCGCTGATCTCATCTGCGGCATCTTGTATTTCCTTGGGCGTGACTTGAATATTTTGCAAGCTTACTTTATCAAATCGAAGCGTCATTTCCAATAAGGCTTCCTCTCCTCTGGACTTTACTTCCTCTAAAATATCTTCGACGACGGATTCCAATTGTCGGGTATCCAAAAGTGGTCGTTCTAGTATTTTTGCCCAAGCATCGGGGGATGGATTGATGTATTTTTTCATAATGCTATTTCACTTAAGTAATTCGCGAAATTAAATAATCATTTTTTGAATAGGGATCACCAACATACCTTGCGCGCCTTGCGCTTTTAACTCCTCGATGATGTCCCAAAATTTATCTTCATTGATCACGGTATGGATCGAACTCCAGCCTTCTTGTGCCAAGGGCATGATGGTTGGGCTTTTGATTCCGGGAAGCACTTCGATGATTCTTTTGAGGGATTCATTGGGCGCATTCATGAGTAGATACTTATTGTTTTTGGCAGCCAAAACCGATTTTAGTCGGAAAACGATTTTGTCGAAAATGGCTTGCAATGTTGGGGAGAGATTGGGACGAGCAACCATCCAGGCTTCCGATTGTAAAATCAGGTCTTTCTCTTCCAATCCATTTTTGAATAAGGTGCTACCGGAGCTTACTAAATCACATATCGCATCTGCCAAACCAATATTAGGGGCAATTTCTACCGAACCTGAAATGACGTGAATCTCGGCTTTAATCCCTTCTTGATCCAAGAATTGTTGAAGAGAATTGGGATAAGAAGTAGCGATTTTTTTTCCTTGCAAAAATTGAACGCTAGGATAATCCGTATTCTTTGGAACTGCAATCGACAATCGACATTTAGAAAAACCCAATGGGAGAATTTTATCTAATTTCTTTTGTTTTTCAATCAATACATTCTCGCCAATGATTCCAATGTCTGCGACTCCATCTTCCACATATTGCGGGATGTCAGAGTTCCGCAAGTATAGAAAATCTACAGGAAAATTACTGGCTTGTGCTCTAAGTTGGTCGCGGCCATTATCTACTCGAATGCCACATTCTTGTAGCATTTTCAGAGATCCTTCTTGTAGTCGTCCCGATTTTTGAATGGCGATTTTTAATCTTTTCATGTCTTGTTTTTAGATTCTTTGTTTTTTCCGTGTTTG
>CALLVY010000657.1 GCA_938015925.1 uncultured Saprospiraceae bacterium | reverse complement strand
TAGTTCACAAAAAAGCGACGACTAACTAAGTTTTTTCCTTCCTTATCGGTAATGTTAAAAATATACATTCCGGTATTTAAATCTGAAATATCAATCGAGCCTTGATTGATATCAGCATTCAAATCTCTGCTTTCTGCATATCTAACACGGCTATGAATATCAACGATCTGTAGGCTAGTATTACGAGTACTTTCCTTCATTTGGGTTTCCCAGTTGATCACCTCATCCGCAACGGTTGGGTATAGACGGAGTTTATCCACAGCAGAAATATCTTCGGTACCTACGGCATAGCCTAAGTTTTCCCAAAACAAAACACTCTCCTCATCCGTAACGGAATCCCAAGTCGTAGCAATAACATCTAAGTCGCCATCACCATCTATATCTACCAAGGCAGGAACAAGTAGGTATTTATTAGCTGGAACGATTAGGCCAAATGGATTGAGTGCAACTTCAGCAAATGCTGGAGCAGTCGCGGTTCCTGTATTTTCGTAATAGAAAAAATCCGTATCGGTGTAAGTTTCATTTCTACCACCGACCAATAGGTCAATATCGCCGTCTTTATCTATATCAGCAGCATCGATAATAATTCGAGCTAAATTGTCATTTTTCAACCCAAAAGGATTGATTTCTACATCTTTATACACCGGAAAGGTTGGCATGACTCCCAAATTCTCTTGATATCTAAACTGCTCGGGAGAATATTCATCCTGATAATCATTCATAAGGACATCCTGGTCAGAATCCCCATCAAGATCAGCAAATGTAATTTCAGAAACACCATTTGACGGTTGGAAGTTAAATGGATTTTTAGCAGGAGAAAGAGTAAAGTTCGGAACTGCTGCAGTCCCTGTGTTTTCCCAACCAAAAATCGGGTTAGTTATGGAATCTCCGTAACTCCCTATAAATAAATCCAAGTCGCCATCATTGTCTACATCAGAAAAATCAACAGTCGTCGGTGTAAAACCAATACTTAGTCCAAGAGGAGTGTCATCTATCGGCCCAAAGGCCGCTGCGGTGGCGGTGCCTGTGTTTTCTTGGTAGCCAAAGTCTCTATCTCCATCTTCACCATAAAAGCTAAAGAAAGCATCTTGATCGCCATCATTATCTATATCCGCAAAATGCAAAATAGGAGTGTCTTCATTGACCAGATTAAAACCAACAGGGACCGGAGATGCAAAGGCTTGAGCTTGAGCAGCAGTCGCCAATCCGATCAATAAAGCAGCAGAAGCCAAGGTGCGACGCAAACGGCTGTTGGATAAAAAGCCACTTGCACGGCGGTACAAATTGGCCAATCGAGTACGAAGTTCAAATTGTTTTTCTTGGTTTAATTGAAAGAACGAACCATCTTTTACCATTTTGCCTAGCTTTTTCGATAAAGCTCGGAAATGTTGTAGATTGGTTGTGTTTGTGGGGTAAAATTTCATGTCATAAAAGGTTTTAAAAAATTAAAAAATGTTTTTTGGGTCTTATGCTTTTTGGGGACCTTTCGTAAAAAAACGCAACCTATCGTATTTAGCTTTTTATTCCAAAAAATTGAAAGAGAATGTTCTGAACGGTAGGAGATATGTTCTGAACGGTAAGGAGGTATCGTGTTTTTCTATTTTTTTTCGCTGAGTTCAGCATCACTCTTTAATTAGCAGCATTACCACCAAAACAAATGTTATTTCTTATAGCACAATGCTGCCGTTAATCGGCCCCATTTATCTCGATTAAAACAAAAAATCATAGCTCAAATTATTCCTTAACTTTTGTTACAAAGTACTTAGCTTTGCAACATGGCAATTCACACCGATTCTACCTACCGAGCCAATGGCAAATTATTACTCACTGCCGAGTACTTCGTACTCGATGGCGCAGTGGCTTTGGCTTTGCCCACTCGGCTGGGACAGCGTTTGCACATCAAAGATCGCCCGCAAAAAGAGGAAATCATCGGATGGAGTAGTGTAAAGTCTGATGGCGACAAATGGTTTGAAGCCCAAATCGACCTCCGTAGTTTGAAGTGTATCCAAAGTGATAATTCCGCCATTGCAAATCGTTTGGAAGAAATTTTTTCTGCCATCCGAGAAATCCAACCAGGCTTTTTCTCTCCGGGGCGTCCTTTTGATATTCAAACCCAATTGGAATTTCCCAGAGATTGGGGTTTAGGTACCAGTTCTACTTTGATCGCTACGCTCGCGCAATGGGCAGGAATTGATCCTTATGAATTATTGCAAAAAACCTTTGGTGGCTCAGGATATGACATTGCTTGCGCCAATGCTACAGGGCCCATTTTCTATCAGCGCCAAGAGCAGGGAATTCGCGTAGAACAAGCAAGTTTTCATCCTGCTTTTCACGAGCAACTCTATTTCGTTTACTTGGGAAAAAAACAAAATAGTCGAGACGGAATCGCCCACTATCGAAAGCGAAAAACAAACAAACAAGAGCTGATTGACCAAATCTCTAAGCTCAGTCATAGCATTTGCGAAACCACAAATTTCGATCATTTTTCTAATCTCCTCACGGAACACGAAACCCTCGTCAGCGATTTCATCCAAGTCCAAACCGTCAAAGAAAAACACTTTGCTGACTTTTGGGGCAGTGCCAAATCACTGGGTGCTTGGGGAGGTGATTTTGTACTCCTGGCTAGTAATCGCTCTCAAGAAGAAACACAGGCTTATTGCAACGAAAAAGGTTTTGGGGTGTTCTTTACTTATAAGGATTTGATTTTATAAAAAGTAAGCAAATACTAATTATGCCTAAAAAGTGGTACAACAGTAAAGTGATTAAAATTCAGAATGAGACCCCTCTGACCAAACGTTTTTGGGTCGCTATTGAAGAGGAGGAAAGCTTTGATTTTAGAGCGGGGCAGTTTGTCACCATGGATCTTCCAATCGGCGAAAAACGACTCCAACGCTGGCGAAGTTATTCTATTGCCAATGCTCCTGATGGAAGTTTGGTTTTGGAATTTTGTATTGTAAAACTGGAAGGCGGATTGGGGACTAAGTATCTTTTTGAAGAAATAGAAATTGGCTCAACTATTCGCTTTAAGGGAGCCGATGGCGTTTTTTGTTTGCCACAAAAAATCACTAAAGAAATGGTGATGATTTGTACAGGAACTGGAGTTGCTCCTTTTCGAAGTATGCTTTTTGATTTACAAAACAAAAAAATTGATCATCCGCCCATTCATCTCATTTTTGGTACCCGAAAATCTGAGGGCATTCTTTATCGCAAGGAATTGGAACAACTCGCCAAAGACAATCCCAATTTCAAATATTCGATCGCCCTTTCCCGCGAAGAGACCGAAGATACTTACCACGGCTATGTCCATCAAATTTACACCAAGGATCATGCGGTCGTCAAACCAGATATCAGTTTTTACCTTTGTGGCTGGAAAAACATGATTGATGAAGCGGTTGCGCAATTGATTGAAGAGATGGGTTATGACAAATCTCAAGTTCATTACGAACTCTACGGCTAAACTTTCTCTTTCTTCAGCAAGAAAATACTTCTATTGGTCGGTATTTGTAGAGAATGTTAGGCACAAGGTTTATCTTCTACTTCCATTTTGCTTAGTAGTTTGACAGAAATAAAATCAACCATTTTTTCCCGTCCCTTAGCAAAACGAAATTAGATAAAACCACGATCAATTATGTTTTCAAGTTCCCGTTACGACATCATCGAAAAATTTCTGACAGACCTCACCCGGGTCTTTGCAGAACTCGCTGGCTACGATACGACCGAATCCTTAGAGGAAATCCAAAAGTACTATCAAGGATGGCTAGGATTGGATCGACAATTTATTTTAGACCACACTCCAGAAGGACTTTTAGATTTTTTATCGAAAAAAAGAGAGTTTTCTACGGATCATCTGGATTTATTGGCTCGATTACTCGCCAAAGAGGCAGAAATTTTAGTGCAAGCACAACAATTCTCGCTTGCTAAAGACCAATTCCAAAAAGCTTTGGTTATTTTTGGCTATGTGGAACAAGAATCTCCTGTTTTTTCCTTACAACGTCGAAACATCATGGAGACTGTTAAGTATCAATTCGCAAAAATTTCTAACCAACTAGATATATGACCTACGATAATTTTACGATTAAATCACAAGAAGCTATTCTCAAAGCACAACAGCTTGCCGCTACCCTTGGCCAACAAACCGTCGATACCGTTCATCTCATCAAAGGTATTTTGGATACGGATGAAAATGTTCCGAAATTCTTATTCCAGAAAGTAGGCGTCAATATGATGGAACTGGAACGTCGCTTGGCAGAAACCATTAAGACCTATCCCAAGATTACCGGCAATGAGAAACAGTACCTCACTCCAGAAGCCAACAAATCGCTAAGTCGAGCCAAAAAAATGCTCAAGACCTTTGGCGATCAATTCATCTCTATCGAATTGATGATCCTGGGAATTATTCAGGGAAAAGACAAAGGAGGACTTTTACTCAAAGAAGTAGGCGCTACCGAAAAAGCGCTGAAATCCGCAATCACCGAATTGCGCAAAGGACGCAAAGTAACCGATCAAAGTACCGACAGTAATTATAATGCGCTCTCCAAGTTTGCCATCAACCTAAATGAAAGAGCGGAATCTGGAAAACTAGATCCGATCATTGGTCGCGATGAAGAGATCCGTCGTTTACTACATATTCTATCTCGCCGAAAGAAAAACAATCCGATCATCATCGGAGAAGCGGGAGTTGGAAAAACAGCAATCGTAGAAGGACTTGCCTGGAGAATTGTACAGCACGATGTTCCTGAAAGCTTGGCTAGTAAAAAAATATTTGTACTTGATATTGCTTCTCTCGTTGCAGGTGCGAAATTCAAAGGAGAATTTGAAGAACGCTTAAAAAGTGTCATCAAAGAAGTCACCAACTCTGATGGACAAGTCATTTTATTTATCGACGAAATCCATACTTTGATTGGTGCAGGTGGAGGAAGTGGTGCAATGGATGCTGCCAACATTCTCAAACCCGCCCTGGCGCGTGGAGAACTAAGAACCATCGGAGCAACCACGCTCGATGAATACCAAAAATATTTTGAACAAGACAAAGCACTTGTCCGTCGTTTCCAAACCGTGCTCATCGACGAACCTAGCGTAGAAGATACCATCTCTATTCTCCGTGGGCTGCAAGAGCGTTATGAAGTTTATCATAAAATCGAAATACAGGATGAAGCATTAATCGCTGCGGCGGAGCTTTCCCATCGTTATATTGCTGATCGTTCCTTGCCGGATAAAGCCATTGACCTTATTGATGAAGGGGCCGCCAAATTGCGTTTGGAATTAGATTCTGTTCCAGATGAAGTCGATGAGTTGGATCGTAAAGTTCGCAAACTCGAAATCGAAAGAGCAGCCATTAAAAGAGAAAAAGACAAAAAGAAATTAGCCGCGATCAACGAACAGATTGCCAATGCCAGAGAAGATTTAGAGTCTATCAAAGCAGCCTGGAAAAATGAAAAAGAGGTGGTAGACACCATTTCCAAAATCAAATCAGAGATTGAAGAAATGGAACAACAGGCGAGTAAAGCAGAAAGAGATAGTGACTTTGAAGCCGTTGCTAAAATTCGCTATGGTGCCTTAAAAGAAAAAGAGGCCATGCTGAAAGCTGCCGAGGAAAAATTAGAAGAATTACCAGAAGACAATCGTTTCACCAATGAGCAAGTCACCGCCAATGACATCGCTGAAGTTGTCTCTCGCTGGACCGGGATTCCACT
>CALLVY010000656.1 GCA_938015925.1 uncultured Saprospiraceae bacterium | reverse complement strand
ATTGATTCCTCCTCGAAAAGTATAGATCCAGATCAACAGAATGGTGATCATCACGGTCAACCAAAAAGGGATTCCGAAGTGTTGCATGACGAACTGTTGCAAGACTATCGCTACCAGATATAATCGAAAGGAAGCGCCGATCGTCCGCGACAAAAGAAAAAATCCAGCCCCGGTCTTATAAGTAGCGGGCCCAAATCTATCTTCGAGATAAGAATAAATGGAAGTGAGTTTCAAACGATAATACATAGGCATGAGTACCGTGGCAATGACCAAATAGCCCACCAGATAACCAAACACCATCTGCATATAAGAAAATTGGCTGCTACCTACCCAACCCGGAACAGAAATAAAGGTAACTCCTGAAAGAGAAGCTCCAATCATACCAAAGGCTACCAAATACCAGGGAGATTGGCGGTTGGCCATAAAAAAACTAGCATTATCTGCATCTTTTCCGGTCAAATAGGAAACTCCCATTAGCACCATAAAATATAATGCAATAATCCCTAGTATCAGTCCTGGCGTTAAAGACATCAATAGCATAGTATGTTGAAGTTCATAGTACTCAATTAAAATGTGAGCTTATTGCTCGGCGCTATTTTGATACAGTACTTTGATATCAATGGTTTTCAAAGAGGGCAAATCTAAATAAAAAAAATGATATCTAGGAAATGCGCTACCTAAGCGAGAAGAAATTCAATACTTATTCTTGGAGTTTGCTCCCAAAAGCGAGATCCCCAGCGTCTCCAAGCCCTGGTACGATATAAGACTTGGCGGTCAATTCTTCATCCTGATCCCCCATCCATATTTTCACTTTGGGATATAATCGTCGGATAAATTCCAATCCATAGGTAGAAGCAATTGCTGTGACCACGTGGATTTCTGCGGGGCTTCCGTTTTCTAATAAGGTTTTGATCGCCAAATCCATCGACGCACCAGAAGCCATCATTGGGTCTACCAAGATCAGGACGCAATCGTCTAATTTGGGACAGGAAACATATTGGACATTAATTTCGAAGGTTCCATCCTTGTGATGCTGGCGATAGGCGGAAACAAAAGCATTGTCTGCCTGATCGAAGGTATTGAGTACGCCTTGATGAAAAGGCAGGCCAGCTCGTAGAATACTAGCAATAACGACTCTTTGCTTGGATCGATTTATCGTAGCGACCCCAAGTGGGGTTTCCACTTCATCCAATTGATATTCGAGGGTTTTAGAAATCTCATAGGCTAAGATTTCTCCCAAACGTTCCATGTTGCGGCGAAAGCGCATTCGATCTTTTTGAATATGCACATCCCGCAATTCAGCAAGAAAATGATTGGCAATGGAATTATGGTCAGTCAATTTAAAAGTCATACTTGCAAAAGGATTTTACCAAATCTAAGAAGAAAAGAGAAGACTATGGCCTAATTTCGGCTCTAAATCTATGGCTTTAACGCATTCTTTCGGAAAGAACGTCTCCTTTTTTTTCAATTTAAAGTTTATCCAAGCTCAGGGTTTTCTTTTTCGATGACCACTTCTTCTAGCATAGTTTCATAAACCCGACGCCATCCTTCCCAAGCTTCTCGTTCTACAAAAGAAGTATTGTGCCATAAGGTAGAAAAAGTCCCCTTCACTTTCCGAGTAGTGGTCAGAAGTTCTTTTATCTTTTCGATGGCTTCCGCCGGAGACAAGCCCATATATTGTTGGAGGCTTACGTCCATTATTGCTAAAGGAATTACCTTTAAAGTTGATTGTTCTTCTTTTTCCAAGTCGTACCAAAAGAAAGGACAGGCCGTACTTGCTCGAAAACCTATTTCTTCAGGATATCCCATCGTATAGTCTTCCTGGATATTGGCAGCCAAAAGGGAACGGTAGGTATCGGGGAAGCGCAGCTTCAAGAAATGTTGGCGGCTTCGAAAAATCGTTTTTCCTATAATTTCCTCCAATCTGTTCTTTTCTACCTTTAAGAGTTCTTGGTTTTCATTGGATTGATAAGAAGGATGAATTCCGAATTCATAGCATTCACTTTGCTTTTTAAGCAATTTCTGGAAATGTAGATTTTTTGTTGAAATATTTTTATCGTAAGTTCCTCGATCTCCAAGTAACCAAAAATAATAAGGTTGGATATGAAACTTTTGGTGCAATTTATCCATATAACTAAAGGTAAAATAAGGATCGCTTTGGAATCCTGCTTTCACTCTAATTCTTTCCCCTAATAAAGCGAAATTACCATTAAATAAATCTTTTAGGAATCCTCCCAAAAAACGGTAATTGTTCTTGTGAAGATAAGACCAGGCCATATCGATATCGTAGGTCGGTAAGAAACGAAATGCTCTATTGGGGAGCTGTAATTGCGGGAATCGGTACTTTAGCTGATCGACCAACTTTAAAGCCCAAAGATCTACCAGTGGAAGATGTAAGAACTTGCTCTTAAATGCCGTGCTTTCTGAAGCTCCAAAACGCTGATGGGCATCTGGTTTAAAAGGTAAATATTCTTCTAATCGACTAAGTAAAAAAAACTGTAGGGCGAATAAATCAAAAGGAAAATCTGCCGTAGGGCTTTCTGTTCGAAAAAAAGCAACTAAGCCATCGTGCTGAAAAGTTTGGATAACAGGAGCTAAGATCTTTCTTTCCTTCAATAAATTACAGGAAGGAATAAAGCATTCTTCGGAAAGAATACGTTGTTGACTATAATTCAAAAAAGGAGCGCTTGCTTGCTGATACTGTTCTACAGAAGTAAATAAATGGTATTCACAATGAAGAAATTCTGCGCATATAAAATCCAGAATATAGGTCAACCGGGGAGAACTGAAAGAAGAATATATACTTAGGCTCATATAAAACGAAATCGCTTTGAAACATCCAACTAATTAGCTAGGTGCTTCATTCTAGGTAACTTATACATTACCTATTTTTTATAAGATTCTATGAAATTTTAGATTTTTTGGGTTAAATTGCTTTAATTAACGCATTCGTCAACCCAAGTTATCAAATAAACAAAGAAAACCTTCAAATTCATTTTTTCAAAATGGACTTATTTGAAATTTTCTGTTGCTATGCAGAGCCTTTGCCTATCTAATCATCCTTGAAAACGCAAATGGTTTAGCGGATATAAATTTAGTTTAAATAAATTAATAATATTAACATCAATTGTTATGGCTGATAATGGAACTGATACCAAAAAAAATGGAACCATGAGTTTAGGGGAAATCTCTACCATTAGAAACATTCTTATGGGGCAGGAAATGTCTGAATACGACAGACGTTTCAAAGAATTGGAAGATCGCATTGCCACAATGAATGAAACATTAGAGACCCAAATTGACCACGCACAAACCGAGGCCAATAGCCAATCTAATACGCTGGAAAAAAATCTAAACAGTCAAATTAATAGTTTGGACAAAGCGCTTTCCAAAAGATTGGAACAATTAGAAACTAAAATGCTCCAAACCAGTCAAAAAGACAAAAACAAGATTGGTAAAATGCTCCTAGATATGGGCAAAAAATTGATGGAAGAATAAATTCATTTTATTTTCCAATCACCTAAGTGCTTGGACAAAATAAAGAATAAATTACCTTCTGCGTCTTGTGGATTTATACTTCCTCATTTTCTCCTTAAATATCCAGATATTCGCGTCAAAAATGACTCGTCTAAGGCCACAATACACTAGAACCTAATGATAACCTATTTTTGTCCAAGCACTTACTAGAATGACGAATCCAATTATGACGGAACAAAACAACAAGACCCAATCCGATGAGGAATTGTTGATGGAAAAACTTCGGTCTATCCTTTTGAAAGAGGAGCGACAGAAGGTCCAGCGTTTAGAGACCATAGTAGAGACGAAGAAGAATTTGTCGGAAAAGGTCGATCCTATAATTGAAGAACACATTCAACGATTAAAGACAGAATTCCCGGATCACTATAAACAAGTGGTGGATCGAATCGTGGAACAAAAAATCAAGGATTCATCAGAAGAGATACTCAATACTATTTATCCTGTTTTTGGTCAAATGATCAAAAAATACATCGCTCTTCAATTTCAATTATTAAGAGAAAGCATTGATCAACAGATCAAAAATACTTTTTCTACCAAAGGTGTGATTGGCAATATTAAAGCTCGACTATTCGGAATCAAGACAAGTGATGTAATCATCAGCAATATCAATAAGCCCATCATCTCTGAAGTTTTTGTAATCGAACGAGATTCTGGATTATTGAAAGGAAGTGCCTCCGCAGTCTCTACCATCGATCAGGATGTAGTGGCTGGAATGCTTACGGCCATTAAAGCTTTTGTAGAAGACGCCTTCGATGGTGGCCAGCAAAACCTGGGAATGATCGAATATGATACGCACAGAATTTTCTTACAGAATTTTCCGAATTATTACATCGCAGTAGCGATGAGCGGATCAATTTCTACTACCGAAAAAAGCAATTTAACGGATCGGCTCCTGGCTTTTGCAGACAAAGAAATCAACAATACCCTATTCGCTTCCTCAGAGGAATCGTTCAAACATATCTCTGAGCAGTTGGAAATATATTTTATTGGAAAAGAAATTCAATTGCTGACCTAAGCATGGTTAGTAATCCCTTAAGCCTCAGTCTTTGGAACTTAAGTCCAACTTAGGCGTTAAACCATATTTATACGATTGACTATTCATCGTTGTTTTTAAAGCACAATTACTAATGATAAGTAAAAAAGTAATCCTTACTGGTAGCTTTGGAGTAGGTAAAACTTCTCTCTTCAACCAGTTTATTTACTCTAAGTTTAGTGATCGATACCTTACAACAATCGGGGTAAAGGTCAATAAAAAGACCCTCGAAATCGGTGGTAAAGAATTGTCTATGTTGCTATGGGATATTGCTGGAGAAGTGGCCCAGGACAAGGTACCGACTTCCTACTTTTTAGGAGCTAGTGGGGTCATCTATGTCTGTGACCTTACCCGGCCTTCCACTTATAAAAACCTAGACAAAGACATTGAATACCTAAAAGGAATCATCAATGGCGGGATAATTAAAATCGTCGCTAATAAATCAGACTTGGTTTCCGCAGAAGATATCGAAAGAATAAAAAGCGAAATTCCACTGCCAATAGACACCATAACAAGTGCAAAAACTGGCGATAATGTCAATGATTTATTTCACGCCTTAGGAGCAGAACTAATTGATTAGAAAGTATTAAAAATGATCTCTTTTCGGAATTTAATTTTAGAGGTATAAGAACACATGCAGAAGTTAGAAAAATACAAAACACAAAAACTTTCTCAATTTAGTCAACTTGTCATTTTAAGTGATGCTGGCTCTATCATCGAAAGTTGTGATTCTATCTTTTCTACGACAGAACTCAAAGCACGCACCCAGCCTTTCATCTACGACTTCCCTTTTCTCGAAAGTATCTATGATCTCCTCCTTGGCCTAAAAGTCAATGGAGACGAATTGAAGTATTCCAAGATCGAATCTCCATTAGAGCAATTACCCGGAGTATACGACTTTACTTTTTCCAGAGTGTTACTCGATGGAAGAGAATATATTCTTTGGAGTATTTTTGATTACACCGATCTTTATGAAGATTTCAAGCAATACCAGCAAAAGCGCAACGAATTAGAAATTCATCGGGAAACCTTAGAAACCCGCAATCGCAATCTCCACCATCAAAAAGATCTCCTTACGCAAAAGAATATGGCCCTTCAGAATTGGGACGAAGTTCGAAAGGATTATTACGACAAAGTCAGAATGGCCCTTCAATCGCCTGTAAATGCTTTAGATGGATTATCTTTTATCCTTTCCAATGTTTCCAAAGGAGCCAACAAAGATTATATCTCTGCCCTGCGTTCGGCAGTTCGACATTTGCAAGATGTATTGACGGAATTTGAAATTGTATCTGCTATTGATGGGAAGAATCAATTTTCTGAAATCATCGCTTTTGATCTTCGGCAAACTATTCAAAACACGACGCAGAGTTTTCTAAAATCAATTTCCGCACAAAACTTTCAGCTCGACATAGACATCGCTGATAATCTACCAACTAAAGTCTTAGGAACCCCCAAACACCTCCAACAAATTCTCCATCAGCTTTTATTGAATGCCCAAAAATTCAATCCCATTTCTGGACTCCAACTTTCCATTGATGCCTTAAAAATGGAAGAAGACAACTGGAAAATCAGCTTTGGTATTCTCGAACAAGCTGCTAATGATCTGCTGACAAACGGAGATCAATCTTCCAAGGATGCCACAGAGTTAATCTTTCGCCTTTCTTTAGTCAAAAAACTCATTGAACTAGAAGGTGGAACAATTCGGGTAGAACAAAGAACCGAAGAAAACGGTTTTTACATCCTTTGTCAAATGCGATATCTACAAGTTGATTAAACTTCCTTTTGACAAGATTTCTGCTTATCGCAGTATCCAAAATCTGTCGTTTTCCATTCATGTTAGCTTATCCTTCCAATAAATTGAGCACCTCTACGTATCAAAACTATCTTTTTTTCGTTTAAATCCTTATATTGATAGCTCCCTTAGCCATCTTAGGTTTTTTCTACCTAGATTTAATTCAATAGGAGAATGAAGAAAAAAACATTTAGCATACTAATCGCATCTATTGCTTTCCTTAGCACAATCATGGCTCAAGGAACCTTCCAGCCACGTCCAGCTAATACAACGGACAATAAAGGTTTGATTTTCGACAAAGAAACGGCTTTTGATATCAGATTGCACACCAATGGCTATGCATTTGCCATAAACCTGGGTACCATCAAATCTTACAACCGGACCCGATACTATCAAATTGAAATCGGAGAACTCAAACACAGTAAAGAATACCGCAACACCTTAGAGCTCAATTTCAATGGTATTGCCGATTCCAAACCTTATACTTTTGGCAAACAAAATAAATTAATGGTCATCCGTGGCGGTATCGGCGAAAAAAGATATTTTTCAGAAAAAGCCAAAAAGAAAGGCTTAGCAGTCGGAGTCAGTTATGAAGCGGGGCCTGTTTTAGGTTTATTAAAACCCTACTACCTCGATATCAAATATGAAAATGATCCAAGCACAAGATCAGACGATGAGACCTTCACCCTGAAATACAGTCCTGAAAATCAAGATGATTTTTTAGATCGAAAAATGATCTCCGGTAGTGCTGGATTTACCAAAGGACTCAAAGAAATCAAGCTCCGCCCTGGTATTCAGGCGAAAGCTGCCATGCATTTTGACTGGGGAGCCTTCGATGAATACGTCAAAGGCTTTGAAGCGGGAGTTATGGCTGATATTTTCTTTGGAGGTATCCCAATCATGGTTCCTTTGGAAAATGTTGAAAACCCACCTTATTTTGTCAATCTTTACCTAACTTTACAATTCGGAAAACGTCGGTAAACGAAGCTTTCTTCCCAGAAACAAGTATAATTTCTCTGCGCCCCTTATTTAGTGGTTCTGCTAAACCTTTTGTTTTAGCTTGCTGTTTTATAGGAAATAATTGCGGAGCAAAATTCGGATTGGTCTAAATATGATTAGAAAAGCTTTATATCATAAAGCCAATCAGACCTAAATCCAATAAAAAAACCTTTGATTTTCACTAGAACGGAGTGTAAATTTGTAAAGAGATAGCCATGATAGAATTACCAATAGTAGATAAAAAAGAACCCCGCAA
>CALLVY010000655.1 GCA_938015925.1 uncultured Saprospiraceae bacterium | reverse complement strand
ATCAAAGAAGCCCAAGATATACTGAATAAGTTAAAGATTTATAGAGACCTATAAAAGAAAAAAGCCAGCCTGCAACAAAATGTAGCTGTCAAGCTTCCTTAATCAGTCAGCCTGCAGCTACACGAACCGTTCCAACCAATTAAGAAAAAATAACTTATTAAAGTTTTTCGAAAATACACTAAAATGAAAATTGATCTTAACAAGCCAGGCAAATTCACTAAAGAACAATTATGTTTATTAATTGCTTCTGAAGATGATAGTAGAAATACTCAGTTTAGAGTTACAACAGATGGCTTTCTGTTTTTATCACTGGAGGTTGGAAATCAAAACATTGAAGACATAAAATTTAGATTAGAAACGAATGTAGCTGGCAATAGATATGTTGGAAAAATAGCAGCAGGAGATGATGACTGGGTTAATCGAATTTACAATGTAATTAATGAAAATTGGCCTAATCCAATATCTACATATATTGACGATTATTAATTATATTTTTTAGGATTAGAAAAAAGAATATGAATTAAATAAATGAAACATGACAAAAGAGCAAGAACTTCAATTGATAATCTCAAAAATAGCAAGGATAGAGAAGAGCAGGAAGAATACAATCATATTCACTCAGCAGAAATGTTTGAGAAAAGAACTGAAAAATACCAAACGGATAAGGAGATACTTAACCAATTAACTTCAGAGGAAACAAAACTAATTATACGCACACTCTATTTTTTGATTGAAAAAAAGAGTAAGCGTGTCTAGTGTTTGCAAGATCACAATTTTACTGTTATTTTTTGCAGTTTTTGAAAAAAAATAATCCCCTGTTATGGATGAAAACTCTGCCCTCCACCCGGAAAATTACTAAAATGGTACCTTGACTTTGTCTAAGGTGCCATTTTTTCGTTACAGTCCAGCCAAAAAAAAATCCCAGAAAAGCACCGCTCCCCTGGGACCCCTAATAAGACAAAAGCAATTACTTCACTTCCACCTCATCTACTTCCAAAGTAAACGTACGCGTCACCGGATTCAGCGGACTATTCACCGCCTCACCACTCTTACCAATCAAGGTCAGCGTGATCGTATTTTCGCCCATCGGCAAACCTTCGATATAGTACGGCTGCCAAGTATCCAAAATTTGTGTTTCGCCATTGATCTCCGCTTTTACTTTATAATCTGGCCCTAAGGTCACATTGTGTAAAAAGAAATCGAGCATCACTTTATCCGTGTTGGCTTTGCCCTTGTAAGTGCCTTTTGGGCGACTGTAAAAAAGCATAGGCGCTTCGACCAAGGTTTCCTCTTTGATCGCTTTGTCGACGACTTTGACTTTACGGACCCGCGAAGCTTCCTTCGTTTTGATACTTTCGTGATAAGAACGAGAAAGGAAGGCCAGGATATAGTGTTCGCCATCGGCGATATCGTGGTCAAACTCTGCGGTGTATTTGGCGGCATAAGGTGCATTGTCCACGATCAGGTGGATGTGTTGGCCTTTGGCCGAATTGGCGCAATTTTTTTGGGGAGCATCGGAAGTTTGGGCACCCAATTTATAGGCACTGCCTTCCACGCCGAATTTGAATTTTCCAATGGCATACTTCATGGCCGTTATCTTGGCATCGGTAAAGGATGGGGAAGGAGTAAAGGGACTAAGTTGGTATTTATAATTGGTAACCACCGCTTTGGCGGTTTCTTTTGCTTTTTCGGCAGTCGCTTTGGCCGTATTACTGGCTTCTTGGCAACTAGACAAACAGAGCAATAAGGCAAAAAAGAATAAAGGGATTCTCATGATTTTGATGATGTGTTGGTGATAAAACTTAAATCTGCTGCAAAAATAGAATTTATAAGGATAAGTAGCCCTATAAGTCCAAGCTTTCTACCGAATATCCGACCTAAAAGAACATTCCTCCGAAGGTTTAATATCAAAAAGAGAACTGACCTTCCAACATTTACCATAGACCGAACAATAGCAATACTCCAAGTGAAAATCAAATTCGTTGAGAAAGTCCATTAGATTGGTCGTATCCGTTTTTGCTTTTATGATTCTTTCGGTAATGATCACATGGGTTTCTCCGGGAGCCATCACCTTGCCATCCAAGGTGGAATTGTTCGCTTGTAAAATTTTATATTGGGGATAAGCTTCCTGTAGCGCTTCTTCTAATCCCCAACCCATGATTTCCTTTCCATTAAAGACATATTTTACCGAATCAATGATGGCTGGCCCAACTCCTTTGTTGACGATGGTGAATTGATAAATAACGCTCGTATCACTCGAGACGGAATGAATCCTACGATTCTCCAGGTAAGGCCAGACGGATGCTTCTTGCTGTGCGGTGAGCATTTGTTGTTGTTCTAGTAAAATCCCCGATTCTTTTAAGCTGATCAATGCGGTGGCAGAACTAATCAGTACCGCTATCAGGGCGATGATAACGGAGGCGTCCCAGTTGCTGGGGTGGAATTTTTTGGGTGCCTCACTTGGGGGCTTTGGAATTTCACTCATGTGCTAAAGGGTTTGGGAAGAAAGTTTTACTTTAATAAAATAAAAGGCTTTACAATAATACATTTTTTTTGCTTGATTTTAGATGGGGCTTGAAGGATAAAGCCTTTTGGGGGGATTGGGGAGGATTGTTTTCTTTTGACGCGGAGCTCACCGCAGCGCCAAACGGGCACATCGAGTTTTTAGCATCCATTGTACAGGGAAAGACAAAAGCATCGGATGTAGCTTGTTCTAATCTCAGAAATGAACTTTGTTTAAAATTTTATTTATCTTTAGTTTGCGCTTTTACTTAAGTTGTTCAAAAAAATAAACCCTTTTCCCCATGTCGGAAAATGGCCTTTTTATTTTTCAACAATTTTAAAAAAGATTCAGCTATGTTACGTCTACTAAAAATTTCTTTTCTCCTATTCTTTTTATCGAATGCTCCTTTTCTTTTTGCGCAATGTCCTCCTTCTGACGTGGTTCTATTGAGTCAGGCAGAGGTAGAAAATTTTGCGATTGCTTTCAAGGACTGTAATTATTTTCCAGATAAAATTACCCTGGGCGAGTTTGCCACCGAATCAGATATTCATGATCTGAGTCCACTTAGTTTTATTGATTCTATTGAAAGGTTTAATGTTTTTAAAAATCCGCTGCTCAAGGATTTTACCGACTTAAGCGAATTGCGTTATATCAATCGCCTAAACCTTAACCAAAGTCACGGCTTGGAATCTTTAGCAGGTCTTGAAAATCTTAGTGGAGCCTTGCGGTCTTTTTCTATTATTAGCTGTGATGGTTTAAAATCTTTGGCCAATATGGATGGCGTAGATACCGAAGCCCTGATTACGATCAGTATCAATCGCTGCGATTCATTGCGGAGCCTAGAAGGCTTGCCTAAGGTCAAGGAATTGAATACGCTAAGGATGACTGGTAATAACAGTTTAGAAAATTTAATCGGGCTGGATTCTTTGACTACTGTGACGAATGAAGTTTATTTTCTAGACCTTAAGATCAAAAGTTTTTTGGGTTTGGGAAAATTAGAATACGTCCACAATAATTTTGATATTATCGGTTGCGATTCCATCGTCGATTTAAAGGGCCTGGATGCTTTTCGGCAGATGGGGCCCAATGATGATTTTCTGGGGAAGTTCTTTTATATTTTCGGCAATCAGGCTTTGACTTCTTTGGAAGGTTTGGAAAGTCTGGAAGAAATCAATAGCAATTTTAGAATTGCTCACAATAGTAATTTGATCAAATTGGATGGAATGGAGAATGTTAAGTTTCATAAATTTTCCACCGTTTCGATCAATAACAATTTTAGACTGGAGGATATTTCCGCCTTGAGTTCCGTTGGAAAAATAGGAGCTATTTTAAACCTTTATGAAAATACGAGCTTAAGTTATTGTTCCTATCCTTCCATTTGCAATACCAGTTTGGATGTCTGGGGAAATAAGGGCTGTTGTCGATCGGCAGAGAAAATTAGAGGCTCCTGTGGGAATGGCTTGGATGTCGATGGCGATTGCTATGTAGAAGAAAATGATTGTAATGACAATGATCCAGAGATCAATCCCGCCGCAGTAGAAATCCCCTATAATGGCATCGACGAAGATTGTAACACCAATACTCCGGATGATGATTTGGATGGCGATGGATTTCCTTTAGCCGAAGATTGCGATGATGATAATGAAACCGTTAATTCCGATGCAGAGGAAGTCCCTTATAATGGCCTCGACGACGATTGTGATCCCCTGACCCTGGATGATGATTTGGACGGCGATGGCTTTCCGCTAGCCGACGATTGTGACGACACGAATGAGGAGATTAATCCCGCAGTAGAAGAAGTGCCCTATACAGGCATCGATGAGGATTGTGATCCACTGACTTTGGATGACGATCTAGACGGCGATGGCTTTCCTTTATCCATGGATTGCGATGATACCAATCCAGACATTAATCCCAATGCCATCGACATTCCCAATAATGGAATCGATGAAGATTGCAATGGCAGCGATGCTATCGTAATGGCTATTGCTACCTTCACTGATTTGACGGAATTGGTTTACCCAAATCCTTCCTCCGATGGTCTGTTTATGCTTAAAAAAATAGTTACGGAAGCCAGTACTTTAAAAATTTACAATACCCAAAAAGCCTTAATCCAAACCTTGTCTATTCCAGCCAATAGTGGTTCTGAAACGCAAATAGATCTTTCTCAAGAAGCGGCTGGTTTGTATTTTTGGATCATTGAAAATGCGGATCAAAGGGCCTTTGGGAAATTACTAAAAGTGAGATAAGAGCAAGCCACGCAGGTCGCGGCTCCAAGTCGAATGTCATCAACTTAGTGCCTACCTTCAAGATAGGCGCTACGTTGAACTCGAATAAAATCAACCCAAAGCCGCTTCTTCTAAGTTGATTAGCGAACCCTTGATTTTTTTTGTAAAAACCATAAAACAGTGTTAGAAAAAATAGACGAAATCAATTGGAAAGAACTAAGCCATGCCTATGGCTCCGCAGATAATATTCCCAGGCACATTAAGGCGCTTCTAGATCCTGATGCCAAAGTCAGGGGAAAGGCCAGGTGGAGTTTATATGGCAATATCTATCACCAAGGAACAAGATATGAAGCGTCTCCTTTTGCGATTCCTTTTTTACTAGAATTGATCGCCTCAGAAGAAACCCTCGAACGAGAAGAATTGATCCTCTTCCTCGTGAATTTGGCTTTGGGCTTTGAAGAGGATTATCTGCCGGAAGGATTGGATATTAAGGATTGGAGAAAAAACCTGGAAGAGGCTGAAGCAACATTGAGTGAGAAGGATAGAGCAGAATATAAGGAGTTTGGATACAGCGCGCAAGCGATTTTGGATTGCTATGATAATGTGAAAAATGGAATCCCTGTTTTAGAGCAATTGATGCATCATGCGGATCCTAAAATTGCCAGAGCGGCTGTTTACGCTTTGGCTTGGTTTCCCGAAAGGGCAGAGGCTTCTATTCTGAAAATCAAAACCCATTTAGCTTCGCTAAGCGAGGAGCGAGCAATTGCTGTTGCCCTTTTATCGCTCGGGCTCTTATCCAATACAAGCGAGCACAAAGTAGCTGCCGATACCTTTTCTCCTTACCTGGATGCTTCGAGCACGCTAGTTCGCCTTTCTGCCGCCATTGCCTTAGCAGAAAATCCATTGTCCGAACAAATTTTAAACGAATTGATACAAGGTGTTTTGGCCAATAAAGAATGGAAGAAAAACAATAAAGGCCTCCATTTCAATGATGGTGATATTGCGGGCTATGCGAGTATGGTACTGGCGAGGTATGGTTTTGCGGAAAAGGAAAAGGTGATTCCCGCTTTGTGTAAAGTTTTAGAATCCGTAAGCGCCTATCAGGCATTGGACATCACTGCTGCTATTTTGGAAATTCTCAATAAAGACCGGACAGAAAGCATTGAAAATACGCCACTGGCTGCTCTCGATCATTTGGAATTACAAAGTTTAAAAGCCATTCTCGATCACGGCGGCTGGTCTTTAGGGCACGGAACCTTTGTCAATTTTACCAACCTATTGAAAGCGGAAGGAATCCCCGATAACACAGCAGCATTGAGTGCCTATTTACAAAATGGACCTGCTACACCAGCAGCCAATGCCTCCAAAAATCAAAGCCCAACACCAACTAATGCCAAAGAATCCAAAAGCCAATGGCAGAAAATCTTAGCCTACCTGCGCGATTTTCTACCTTTTTGATACGATTGCGACATCCATTTCCTTCACTTATTTCTCCTTTCATTGGCTCAAAGCCCAAATAATAAAGGCCATTTCGCAGTTTCTTTCTCTCCCAGTAGATAGATTCCGGAAAAGTGTATTGTAATACTTTAGCGAACAACAGATTATACTTATATTGAACACTTTTGCGACCTAATACTAAAAGGTTTACGGACTATAAGGAAAGCCAATACATTGTGCCTGATCTAAAACGCCGTACTTTTAACGACTAACAGATTAATCATGCTAACATTTTTAAAGAAGGAGGAAAAAGAAAACATCGTCCTGTTTATTCATGGATTCCAGGGGGGAAAAGAGACTTGGATGTCTGGGACTGGCCCTTCCTTATTTATTCAATACCTGATGCAGGTGGAGAAAATCCAAGACCATTATGACTTTGCTTTGTTCGATTATTTTACCAAAATAACGGATGCCTTTCAGAAGGTAAAGGTTTTGCAACAGCTTTTTAATCCCGCAGCGAAAGTGGAAAAAAATCTTTCCATTGATGATTTGAGTGATTTGTTGCTGAGCGAGGTGGAGGTCACCTTGGCGAATTATAAAAAGATCGTATTGGTCGGGCATAGCATGGGCGGCTTGGTGTCAAAATCTTATATCTTGAAAGCACTGGAAAAGGAATCTAAAGTGCAACTGTATGTTTCCTTAGCGGTGCCGCATAATGGAGCTAAATTGGCAGACCTGGCCAAGATTATTTTCAATAGCCCGCAAATCGAAAATTTAAGACCTTTAGAAGAATACAACAATAAAATAACCAAGCAATGGATCGCCAATCGAGACCAACTTCCAAAAACAATTTACCATCAAGGAAAGTTGGATGATGTCGTTCCTCAAACTTCTTCTATTGGATATGATGCACGGGAGAACGTCACCGTGGTTTATTCTAACCATGGACATTCGACGATTATTCGGCCGGAGTCGCCTGCGGATGTTGTCGTTCATTCTACCATCAAGGCCCTTGTTGAATTGGTAGACGAACCTTTATTGTCTAGCACAAAATCTAATTTACAAACCACTAAAACAAAAGAAATGGATCCAGTTTCCAGTTCGGTTATGATCGCCAGTATCGTTGGTTATTTGACCAAAAAAGTAAAAGACAATAAATCAGTCACCGGATTTTTAAATGATTTTACCAGTGCCACAGTCGCATGGATACGACCTTTGTTTTTGACGGATGACGAAGAATCAAAACCCAAAGAGCTTATTCAGGATTTAATTAAAGATCCCATTGATGAACAAGGATTTAATCGACAAGCTGTCCAGATTCGATTAGAAAAAGCTTTACGCGATGATAAAAACATTCTAAGCTATATCGAACAAATGTACCAGGTGATCAATGCTAAAAAAGAGGAAGGCGAAGATGTAGGGGTAGGAGGAGACATTATCATAAATGGCGATTGGAGTACCATCGTTAGCGGAAATAAGAATAGTAATATAACAATAACCAATACCTCAACGGGAAACCCCGTTAACCAAAGTAAAACTCCAGATAAATCAAGTGAAACCCTTGATAATTAGCTAAATAGAGCATGTGAATTTATGGAAGGCGAAAAGTATAAAATTGATGGATTGGGTAATATTATTATTGATGGAAACATCAATAGTACCATTACCATTGGTACCGGCAAGCCTGATACGCCTACCATAACCATCATCGTATTGGCTTCTGTCAGTAGCTTTGTGCATACGGTGAATGAAGGTGAAGCGGAGATGGATTTAAAGCCACTCCTGGCGCATCATGGGGACAAGGCAAGAGATTGGAAACCATTTGGGTCGGATAAAACCATTGAAGATGTTCTGATGAATTTCCATCAAGAAACAGGCTTTAATTTAGAAGTCTTTTTTATGAATGAATTGGATCTGAGCCCTGAAGCAAGAAGGAGTCTTCAAGCTGGTGGTAGAACGGAAATCATTTTTATCATCGATCCATTGGCCTTGATGAATAAAAATAATACGGTGTTGAGTACGGCTATAAATGACGTGGCTGTTGGAGGTGGAATCATTCCTTTGTATGAGGGAATGGACGTGGAACTAAAGCAATACCTAACTGCGATCTATGAAGAAAAATTGGACAATTGGGTGCACAACAAATTTACCGAATTAAAAAAAGCTTGTTTGAATTTCCATTTGAATGTCCCGGAAGAAAAAATATTTTACCGAAGTATCAGCAATTTGGCTTTTATACATTTAGGACTGGAATTTGAACCGAACAGCAATCAGGCCGCTTGGATTACTCGCTATTTGAGCACTGGCTTAAACGGGCAATCTTCAAAACTATCCATCCAATGATTGTAACCTTTTTTTCCTATAAAGGAGGAGTCGGAAGGACGCAATTGCTTGCTAACCTAGCCTCCTATTTATGCCATTATAAAAA
>CALLVY010000654.1 GCA_938015925.1 uncultured Saprospiraceae bacterium | reverse complement strand
AAGTTCGAAGGCGATTGGTTTGGAATCCACGGCGTGCATAGATCCATCAAAAACGCGCACTTTCATGCTATCGATATTGTATCCAGCAAGGATACCATTATCCATCATTGCATAGAATCCATCTTTGATCGGCTTGATATAATTCTTGTCGATCGCTCCACCGGTGATTCCCCATTTGAATTGGAGTTTCTCTTTTCCGCTTGTGTACTCTTCTGATTCTAAGAATTCTTCATCAGCAGGTCCTAATTCAAATTGCATATCTGCAAATAAACCAGATCCCCCTGTTTGTTTTTTCAACTTTTCGCGGTGTTGAACGGTAACAGTCAATGCTTCTTTGTAGCTAACCTGTGGTTGCCCTTGGTTACATTCTACATTGAATTCCCGCTTAAGACGATCAACGATAATTTCTAAGTGAAGCTCTCCCATACCACTAATAATGGTTTGGTTAGTGTCTTCATCGTATTTAACTTTGAAAGTTGGATCTTCCTCCGCCAATTTGGCTAAAGCCATACCCAATCTATCTAAATCTTTTTGTGTTTTTGGCTCAATTGCAACTCCAATTACTGGATCAGGGAAAGTCATACTTTCCAAAATAATTGGGTGCTTAAGATCGCATAAAGTATCTCCAGTTCTGATATCTTTAAAACCTACACCTGCTGCAATATCTCCAGCTTCTACGCGAGAAATTGGATTTTGCTTATTCGCATGCATTTGGTAGATACGAGAAATACGTTCTTTATTATCTGAGCGAGTATTTAAAACATAAGAACCTGCGTCTAGCGCACCAGAGTAAACTCTGAAGAAAGCTAAACGTCCTACGAAAGGATCCGTAGCGATTTTGAAAGCCAGAGCTGCAAATGGTTCATCTGCATTAGGTTTTCTCAACTCCGTTTCTTCTGTCTTAGGATTGATTCCTTCAACAGCCTCGATATCCATTGGAGAAGGCAAGAATGCACATACGGCATCCAAAAGTGCTTGTACTCCTTTATTTTTGAAGGCAGAACCACACATCATCGGACAAATAGTCATGTCGATAACTGCTGCACGGATCGCTGCTCTCATTTCTTCTACAGTAATAGAATCTGGATCGTCAAAGAATTTTTCTAAAAGCGCATCATCATATTCTGCGACTGCTTCAACCAATTCGGCTCTTGCTGTTGCAACAACCTCTACGAGGTCTTCAGGAATTGGAATTTCTTTGTAAGTCATTCCCTGAGTATCATCATCCCAGATCATGGCTTTATTGGTCAACAAATCAACTACTCCAACGAAAGTTTCTTCTGCTCCGATAGGAATTTGTAGTGGAATTGCATTAGCTCCTAATTTTTCACGAACGTCATTTACAACATGCATAAAATCTGCACCAGTACGATCCATTTTATTTACGAATCCGATACGAGGTACTTTATAACGATCAGCTTGACGCCAAACAGTTTCTGATTGTGGCTCTACACCAGATACTGCACAAAACAATGCAACAGTACCATCTAATACCCGAAGTGAACGCTCTACCTCAACGGTAAAATCAACGTGCCCCGGAGTATCAATAATATTAACAACGAATTCTTTATCAAGCCAAGTCCATTCGGTCTTGGTCGCTGCAGAAGTGATCGTGATACCACGCTCTTGTTCTTGCTCCATCCAATCCATAGTCGCCGCACCATCGTGTACTTCTCCTATTTTATGGCTCAAGCCAGTATAATAGAGTACGCGCTCCGTAGTAGTGGTTTTACCTGCATCAATGTGAGCAGCAATACCTATGTTCCTCGTAAATCTGAGATCTTTTGCCATGACGTTATTTGTAGTATCTTAAATCTGTTTACAAAAAATGTTATTATAAAATGGAGGCTTGTTTTCTCGTTGGTTATATTAAACTTTAAAATGTGCGAAAGCCCGATTGGACTCTGCCATCTTATGAGTATCTTCTTTTCGTTTTACAGCTGCTCCTTCTCCTTTGCTTGCTGCGATTAGCTCAGATGCTAATTTTTCAGCAATACCTTTACCGCTACGAGCGCGAGAGAATTTGATTAACCATTTCATTCCGATAGAGATTTTTCTCTTCGCTCGGATTTCAGTAGGAATCTGAAAAGTAGCTCCACCGATTCGGCGGCTACGCACTTCAACCTGAGGCATAGCATTATTCAATGCTTTTTTCCAGATCGCGTGCTCATCTTCGCTTGTTCTTTCTTTTATGATATCCATTGCATCATAAAAAACAGAGAAGGCTACAGATTTCTTTCCTTGAATCATCAAGTTGTTGACGAATTGGGTTACCATCTCATCTTTATACCTTGGATCAGGTTGAACAATTCTTACTTTTGGTTTTCTTTTACGCATTACTATAAGATTAAATACTGCTCAAATTATTTTTTAGGACGTTTTGCTCCATACTTAGAGCGGCTTTGCGTTCGATCAGCAACACCTGCTGTATCCAATGCTCCCCTTACAATTGTATATCGTACACCTGGTAAATCTTTTACACGACCTCCACGGATCAATACGATTGAGTGCTCTTGCAAGTTGTGGCCTTCTCCTGGAATATAGGCGATTACTTCCTGGCTATTTGTAAGTCGAACCTTAGCTACCTTACGTAGCGCTGAGTTTGGCTTCTTAGGAGTTGTTGTATACACTCTAGTGCATACACCACGTTTCTGTGGGCAAGACTCCAAGGCTCTGGATTTACTTGCAACAATAATTTTCTTTCTGCCTTTACGAACAAGTTGATTAATAGTAGGCATATTCTTTAAAAGTTTTTCTTATTAGCCAGGAGTCTTCCAACTCCATTAAATTTTACTTAAAACGCTTGATTTTAGGGAGTTAGATGGACATTTAAAGACCTCCCCTTCAAAAGCGATTGCAAAGATACACCTAATTTCCTTGAAAACAAAGGATGTTTAAAAAAAATATCCAGCGAATTTAAAGCTTAGAACAGATAGTTTCGAGGAGTCGGGAAAAATGGCTTTTTTTACCTAAAAAACAGATGAAATACCAAATTAGAAAAGGCGAAAAAACAGATTTAAAAGCAATCTATGGGCTCGTATATGAGCTAGCACTCTATGAAAAAGAACCAGATTCGCTCACTGCGAGCCTAGAAGACTACAATCGAGACTATGCAGATGGGGCTTTCGAAACAATTGTAGCAGAGCTGGATGGAACTATTATAGGCATGGCCTTATACTATCCAACTTATTCTACCTGGAAAGGAAAAATGCTTTATTTGGAAGACTTTGTAGTCAAGGAGTCTGTTCGAGGGCAAGGAGTTGGACAAATGCTATTTGACGCTTTTATAGAAGAGGCTCGAATAAAAGAGGCTCGTTTGGTAAAATGGCAGGTTTTGGATTGGAATGCTCCAGCAGTAAAGTTTTATGAGAAAAACAAAGCCGAAATTGAGAAAAATTGGTGGAATGGGAAGATTTTCTTAAACCAAGAGGCCTAATGAGTTGTTAGCCAATTTCTTAAATATATCGTTTAAAGCCAAGTATTTAAAGGGATTCTACGCTAGGTGAACATCGAGAATGTCTGATAAATAGCAAAGGGAAGTAGAATATTTGTAAAAAAAGAAATAAGTTTTTACCTTTATATAAAGAAAGTTATCATACAGAATTGAAAATTCATCGCATTGCGATCAAGATATAGTGTTTCATAGTGTGAGGGGTAACCACCTAAAGTGGTTGCTCCTTTTTTTATGGT
>CALLVY010000653.1 GCA_938015925.1 uncultured Saprospiraceae bacterium | reverse complement strand
TGATAGTAGAGCCAACACCACCGACCAACCAAGGCGTACTTGGTTGTACCGAAGCCAATGCTTGTAATTATGAGCCAAATGCAACAGAAAATAATGGTTCCTGTTATACTTGTTCCGATTGTAGCGGAGCAACGCTTGAAAGCAGCAGCATAAGACAGTCGATTGACATTAATGTCTTCGACCTGAACCCCTCCTCGCCTTATTACAATCAAGTATTTTCCACCCTTAACATCACCTGGCACGAAGAGAAATACTGTAGAAGTGCTGTTGATAATTTTATTATCACCTTTAGAAATGTTACCAGTAATACCATCACTTTTGACTACTATATCGAGTCCAATGGAAATGGAACAATTCGTTCTAAACAAGGGTTTGTTCAAAGTCTGACCGCTGGGAATTCTTTTGTGAAAGAAGAAGGAGACAATGCGTTTTGGAATTTAGTGGCTGTTCCTATTACGGTTCGAGTGAATAGTATTCAGTATCAATAGTTTTAAAACAAAGGGAGTAAAGAAATCACAGATCATGGAAAGCCATAAACAAACCATTAAATTAGTATGTGTCCCCGAAGAAATAAATTATTCCGGCCCCATCAATGACCTTTATCTGATCAACAGTCCCATCCTGTGTGATATCGGATTGTATACCAACGAGAGACTGGCTTATCACATCAAAAAAGGTTTTTCTACTAACTTTAGATCAGGTCCTAAATTTCTAGATCGCTATATCGATAGAATTGGACCAGCCCCTCTGGCCATCTCCTGGATCGTACACGATATCAATTATGAAGGATACTTATCACAAAAAAAAGCAGATACTCTCTTGTATTTGATGTTGCGCAATGCTGGGATTGGTAAAAAGAAATGTGAAACAGTCTATGTTGGTTTACGTTTATTTGGATTTAGAAATTATGTCGAGACTAAAAACAATCCTTATATAGAATTTGTGCAAGCCTTCCAGGCTCCTGAACATTGGTTAGGAAAGACTACTGATATCCAGTTTCTCGAAGGCCTTAATTTACAAAACTATATGGGAAAGGCTTCTTGGAGCGGAGAAACTAGCGCCCTAGACGAAGAATTGATTTTTGACAAAGAGAACTACGATGACATAAAATCAGAAATGATCGATATCGCCAGAGCTAACCACATGGATTTAGACCCAAGCGAACTAGAGCGTCATTTCCAATAAATTGAACTCCCATGAAAAAAATAATCTTCAACGCCGACGACTTCGGCCCCTCTCAATTCATCAACGACGGCATCTGCGAAGGTATCGAGAAAGAAGTAATCAACTCCGTCTCTGCATTCGTTACTTTCGGCCAAGAAAATTTAGACAACATCAAAAAACTCAAAGCAAAGTTTGGAGATCGAGTGAAAATTGGATTGCATTTTACGCTGACGGCTGGCGCTCCCGCGCATCAACCAAGAGAAGCAGTCTCTAGTATTTACGAAAAAGCGACTGCCGCATTTGAAGATCGATTCTGGCTCTTTTCCAGTATGAATCTCAAGGCGGTTGATTTGGCTCATGTGGAAATGGAATTGAATGCCCAGTTGGATGCCTTGGAAGATCAATTAGACGGAGAACCGATCAATCACCTCAATAGCCACCAGGGGCTGCTGACCTTTTATCGCCCTTACTGGGAAATCTGTAAACGAGTAGCCGTCCAAAGAAATATTCCTTTAAGAAATCCAGTGTCCTTTGAATATACGCATCCTTATCTCAGTGATCGCATGCTAGGTTTGCCAATCACTCGACTTGGAGGCAAAGCAGGAATACAATCGGTTTTTAAAGGAAATCTGAAAACAGCACTAAAACTAAAAAAGGGAGCCAATAAAAAGAGATTGAAAAGAAAAGCACAGGAAGCGATAGGTTGGGGGATTTCCATGCCTTCCAATTATGTGATTTCTTATTTTGGACAAGCTTCTGAGGAAATCATCGAGTTGGTATTAAGCGAAATAAAGGATGGAGAAACAGTAGAATTCTTGCTTCATCCCGGACGGGGAAATTATGAAAACGATAATGACTGGGGAGTTAATCCAAAGTCATTAATGGGAAGAGAAAACGAATTGGACGTACTCCTCAATTGCGGACTTGCAGATTTATTGACTCGCCATGAAGTGGAAATGACGGATTACCGAAATTTATAAACCACACTTCTGCAAATACTTTTTTTTCTTTAAAATATCATTTCGTTCTCTTTTGGTGAGGCGGATCTGAGTGGTCAATCGGTCGATCTCATCAAGAACCGTAGCCAATTGTTTGGACAATTCTTCGTTGTCTTGGTTTTCTTCGATTCGTTTTTCCAAATCAAATTTCTCGGTTGTTTTCTGGAATCGCTTTTTTTCTAAAACCTTAATGTGGTACAGTGTGTCCTGATGCAATTCATAAACGGCTGAAGTGAAACTCTCTTTGGTGACTTTGGTTTGGTGTAAAGTATTCGCTTCGTTTTTTATCTCTTCCACTTCTTTCAAATAGCCATGGTGTAAGATTTTTATAGGGTCGTCGATTGTATCCTTTTTTACTCTGTTGATGAAGAGTAAATTATTGGATGGAACACCAGAACGATCATGTTTGTCGTATTCTGTAATGACATACCTTTCGTCGATCAGTTGGTAACTGTAAAGTCGGGTAGGAGAAGGAATGGCATAGAAGGCGAATTTTTTTTCAAAGTCTTTAAAGAGGCGGACAACATGGTGGAAGGTTTCGGAAAACATATGTCGGATCGCTCTTTTGGTGGTGTCTTTAAAGGATTCCGGTATTTTTGATTTTTCCTGAATGGGGAGTGCAAGTATAAGGGTATA
>CALLVY010000652.1 GCA_938015925.1 uncultured Saprospiraceae bacterium | reverse complement strand
TAGTCGAGCAATTTTTTTCTGATAAAAAGCAATATCGATTTGTAATTGTCGCTCTCGCTCCAAATCTTCTGCTAAAATATCCGCTTTAGACAAGGCATTCGATTCTCTTAAGGCTTCCAAAAGCAGGATGGACTTATTTTGCTCCGCAAAGGAAAAGGCTTCTTCCAGGTATTCCTCCTTCGCCTCCATTTCATACAAGGCCAATGCCGCAGCAATTCCTCCTTCATACACCCAAAGTGCTTTTTTGCCCAACTCCTGCTTGGACGTTTCTCCTATAAAACTTTTGCGTAGTTCTTGTACCAAGCCCGCAGCCAAGCGATAATGTTTCAATGCTTCTTGCAAATCTCGCGGAACTTGTTCTAACTCATATTTCATAAAAAAAGCTTTGGCTTTTCCTAGTACCGCATCCAATCCTTTGGGTAAAGAAATCAAGTTCTCCACTTTTGGGTTATCGGTATCCGCTTTGGAGTCAAATTCAAAGGCCAGACGAATCAAGCTTTCCTGAAAAGCTTCCACTGCCGCACCTGGATTTTTCATCGCCAAATAACTGGTGCCCATTTCAAAAAAAGCATGACCTTTTAAAACATGTTTTTCATAAGCTTTGTATTTTACATTGGCATGCTCCAATGATTGCTGATAAGCTTCAATGGCTTTCTGATAATCTTGATTTTGATGATGCCAATTTCCCAAAATCTCAAAAGATTGTACCACCTTGCTACTGCTTTTCTCTTCTTCCAATTGCATCACTTGCTGCAAATAAAACTGCGCACTATCCTTCACTTCTGTTTCTATAAAAATACGAAGCATACTCTGATAGCAATAAACTAAATTATTTCGATCTCTCTTCGTTGGTGTCGTTTGGTCTTTTTTTAGAATCAGATATGCGCGGTATTGTTCTAATGCTTCTCGGTATTTTTTACCATCGCGCAGAACATGTCCCAAAGCAAGAATCGTAGCCGCAATCTGCGGATTCTGATGTCCAAAGCTGTCTACTTGAAGTTGTAATGCTTTTTTGAGATGAATACTAGCTTCTTCGAAATCACCCATCCTTCGGAAATTTTTTCCCAGGTTGCTATAATTATTAGCCAGTAAAATTTTATCATTTCCCCGATCTAAGGCAATTTGCAAAGCCCGTTGGTAGTATTCTTGTCCTTGGCGAAAATCTCCTCGTTTGACAAAGGCAGCTCCGCAGTTATTGATGGCAAATCCATAAGCCTTGTCTATTGGACTTAAATATTGTTCAGCCAGTTTCAGCGCTTGTAAAACAGAGGCTTGAAACCGTTCAAAATCTTCGTTTAAATAATAATAATTGGAAAATCCATTATGGCAATGGACATAGTCTTCCCAAGCTTTGGCTTTCTCAAAATAAGGCAGGGCTTCTTGTCGAAAGTAAAAAAAACTATCTAGATTTGGGGCAAAGGATTCGGATTGATCCAGTAATTTTTTTCCAATTTCATAATCAGAACTTGGCGTCGAATTTTGGCCTACCAACACGACAGGTCCAAATATTCCCAGCAAAAAAACTAGCGTCCTCCACATAGTTGCAGATATAAAAAAGCAGTGCTTTCTTTGATTAAAAAGCACTGCTCTATTTTTTTTTCTTGATTAGTATTTCACAAGCCGCTTGGTTTCGACCTGATCCCCCACTTTCAATTGAATCCAATAAAGGCCGGGTGCCCAAGAAGAAGTATTCCATCTTTTTTGGTGGAAACCGGCGTTTTGCCAATCTTTGGCTTCGCTTATTTTTTTACCAGTAGCATCGAAGCAAATATAGCTTACTTCACTTGCTATTTCTAAGGTATAATTTAGAAGGGAAAAATCAGCCGTTGGGTTAGGAGAAAGGCTTGCTTGAAAGGAGGAAGCGGAGAAATATTCATTTATAGAAGAACGGTATTTTGTACTTCCCGTAGCGTTATTTACGGCACAATCCGTGGCCTTACATTCGAGTTCAATAGTTCTACTGATGTTGATAGAAGAATTATTACTATCGTTTGGTGGAGAATAACCACCTACTGAACAATCATCAAAATTTTGACAAGAAAAGATTTCGCCTTCTGCCGAATAATCATTAATCGGGAAAGGAGTATCAGTAATGGTACTGCTCACCAAAGCCAAGGACATCTCAGCATTTCCAGTGTATTTAGGATTGCTGCAGAGTACACTCATATCAAATTCTATCCTTATTAGATTTGCATACATGAGTTCCTCTGATGTAGAGGTAATTTCTTGAAAGTCTTGACTTAAAACTGGATAGTACTGATTAAAGCCAAGCGCACTAAACTTCAAATACATGGGTTCTTCCGCAGGCCAATTCTCCACAACATTAGCGGCAAAGACATAAAACTCTAACCTTACCTTACATTTCTTATCCGGGTGTAAGACAATGACTTCATCGTTATTATTTGGAGAAGTAAGTTTACCTTCCTCTTCTACATCTAAAATCTGTCCACCATTTTTAATGTCTGAAAAAGGGATTCCGGGAAATTTTGCTGCCGTTTTCACCACTTGCCCAAAAGCCATTCCAGTATTAAAAACCAGGAGTCCTAAAATACATAGTGTCGTAAGTAAATTAATTTTTTTCATAACCAAAGTTTAAAAAATGTAA
>CALLVY010000651.1 GCA_938015925.1 uncultured Saprospiraceae bacterium | reverse complement strand
GTAAGACAAGGCATGAAGAAGGAATTTAGCCGTAGCTAAATGACTGATGAATAACGCAGTATTACTTCAAAAGGCACTTTCAAAATGCAAAATTATTTATTACACAGTGTACTCAGTTTGTAAAATTTTCAGACAAGCTCTTATATTTCTTTCACCCCCAAAAAACTAAAAATGAAAAACCTCCTATTGCTCCTACCCCTTCTTTTCTTTTTCCTATCCTGTCATCAGGACGAAGAACAAGAACACCAAAGACCCAATATTATTTTTATCATGGCCGACGACCATACCTCCGAAGCTTGGGGGATTTACGGCGGCCATTTAGCAGATTATGTCCGTGCCGATAACATTAAACAATTGGCCAGAGAAGGAACCGTTTTAAACAATGCCCTTTGTACCAATTCTATTTGTTCCCCAAGTAGAGCTAGTATCATTACCGGTCAATACAGTAATAAAAACGGAGTATATACATTGGCCTACTCCCAGCAGGAGGGGCTTCAATCAGGTCATCCGAATGTGGCTAAAACCTTAAAAAGCAATGGCTATCAAACGGCCTTGTTTGGTAAATGGCATTTGTACAATGAACCTGTCGGATTTGATTATTACAAAGTATTGTATGGACAAGGCCGATATTGGGATCCTCATTTTTTAAAAACCGATAGTACCTGGAGTTATCAGGAGGCTACTCCGATCCTACCACAACCAGGGAGTAAATTTTCTTCGGATGTCATTGCGGAATCTTCTATTGATTGGCTAGAAAATCGAGATAAAGACAAACCCTTTTATTTGATGTGTCATTTCAAAGGGACGCATGAGCCTTATGACTATCCGGAAAGATATAATGATTTATACGCCAATGAGGAAATACCCGCACCTCCATCTTTATATGATCGCGGCAAACAAACCACTGGAAGAACTTTTCCAGGACAGAACCTAGAAAAATTAGGAGGAAGATGGATCGCTAACTCTCCCCCAAACCGCAATACGTCTGCCTACCCCGGTATAACGGATTCGACGGGCTTTGATACGACCGGGCTTGGTTTTAAAGCGACGCGAGATAAGATCTATCAAAAACTGGCCAAAGATTTTATGCGCTGTGGTGCTGCTGTGGATGACAATATTGGAAAGGTTTTACGCTACCTAAAAGAAAATAACCTGGAAGAAAATACCATAGTGATCTATACCGCCGACCAAGGCTATTTCCTCGGGCAACACGGTTTTTTTGACAAGCGATTGATTTATGAAGAGTCCTTACATATGCCATTTGTGATCCGCTATCCCAAAGAAGTCAGAGCTGGAAAAAGGCTCGACGATATCATCCTGAACGTTGATTTTTCTGCCCTGTTTTTAGACTATGCTGGCGTGGAAAAACCAGACTATATGCAAGGTTTTAGTTTTAGAGAAAACCTAAAAGGGAATACGCCAGAAGATTGGAGGAAAGCTTCGTATTATCGATATTATGTCGACAATCAAATTTGGCGCCCAGCACATATTGGACTTCGAAATGAAAAATACACGCTGGCTTTCTTTTATGGTTTAGGTGCTCCACCTATGTGGGAATTCTATGATTTACAAAATGATCCTACAGAAATACGGAATGCCTATGGTGATCCTCAATACACTAGCATCATCGAGGAAATGAAAGGTAGCATCCTTGCCCAAAGAGTGGCCGTTGGAGATACCATCGGCAATTCTTATAATCGAGCTTTGGACTTCGCTATGGAGCGCTATTGGGATTAACGTTCAAACAGCTTCTAGGAAAGGGGAGAGGGCGTTTTGTTTAAAATTTTGCTAGAAGGTCTTGTAGAAATGGAAAATCGGTATCGAAGTATTTCGATACCGATTTTCCATTTGAGAGCAGTCTCATTTGGTAGCATTCCGATATATTATTTAGCATGAACTCTATTGATTTGAAGGAATGGACCTCTGTTGGTACTAACGTGTATTTCACCCCCCACCCACATTTCCCAAACCAACACTGTTAGCTGTTACCTACATCTCGAGGCGAGGACTCCAGCACACCATTCACCAAACGCGATCCCGTTTTTCGACACCACGTTCAACCCAAGCCCCTCCAAGCCCATAAATTACAGCTAAAGTCAAAAATCCAAATTCAATAAAACCGATAAGTCGCCTTCAATAAAAAAGTATGCACGGCACCAATACCAAAAAGCTGTCGATTCACATCCTCCATAAAACGAGCTCCAGGCATACCATACTCCGTTGCATTTTGAGACCAAACTAAAAAGATTTCAGAGCTGGGTTTGTATTCATAGCGCAAGACTAAATTGGATTGAAATTGAGCAAAACTAAAATTAGGATTTTGGAATTGATAATCCGTGATCCCATCTTTATTTTCATCGATGGTATAATTTTGCGAAGTCGCCTCTTTGAATAATTGTTCCTGATCAAAGAAAGCCAATTGTGTTGCTTGAGTCTTGGCTAGAGGAGTTTGTACGAAATTAAAATCCTCGTATTTTCCAGAAGAGACAAAAGGTTGACCATAATATTGAATGCTTAGATTGGGGCTAATGGTATAATTCAATCGCAAAGCTAAACGTAGTGTTTTTTGGTCGAGCCGAGCAGTGATATAACGTTGCTCCTTTTCCATTTGAGAAGTGTTGATGTATTGTAGTCGATTATTGACGAAGGTGTATCCTGGAGATAAAGAGAGGTTTAATTTATCTATCGGTTGATAGGTAATCGTAAGGTTGTTGTCTAGTAAAAAATGACTGTCGCTATTGCCGGTATTGGTCCAGCCATTATAAGAGAACGAAAGTTTTTTTCTTCGGTCCGAACCTAATCCCCAATACGAACCATGTTGGTCCGGCATCTTTATTCTCGGGCCTCCTTGTAAAAGAGAACGAGAATAATTATGAGGTTGGGTGAAAAAACCTAAATTGGCCCTCCAGTTATTTTTAAAGACGCCTCTCACTTCCATGTCCCAATCTAAAAAATTGACTCTTCCTCCAAAGTCTGCAAAGACCCAATGTTTGTATTTGATCACCGCATTTCGGAATACAGAAAAGGGTTTGAAAAAATTATAATCAACTCCGGCATAATTAAAGAGCACATCGGCCTCTCGCATAAAACCCACATCATTTAATTCTAGACCAGGAGAACGCCAAGTCAATCCAGTTTCAAAAGTCAAATGACCACTTCCTTGCTTTCCAATTTTGACATCTCCACCGTGTCCGCTTAGCGCAGTTCTGTTTGGATCAAGACTGGCATAATTGGCATCTGGTTTTTGAAAAAGATGAGCAATAGAGCTTTGTGTTTTAGTGATCGCTTCTTTGCTTCCTTGCACATTACTTGCGATAAAATTAGCGCCCACATAGTAATTTCTATTGTTCCATTGGTGGAAAAGGTCGAGCCCAAAGGTACTGGCATTTTTATGTAATAAAGCTTCTAGCCTTTCGTCCAGATCTCTAGTGGTTACCGTCAAGATTCCTCCAATAAAAGTAGTTCTGTTATTGAAATCTTTTTGGACTCTACCGACAAAGTAATTGCTTAAGGGTTCTATCAGAACTTGTCTTTCTGTTGTGCCATCAGAGATGTTGGCATATTCTGTGGAGGTAACCGCCTCCATTATACCCACAGATAAACCCTTTTGGGTTTTACCACCAAATTTGGCCGCTCCTAAAATCGTCGTTCGTTCCGGTGCCTCTACATATTCATTGGATAATGGATGGGCATGGCCATGTGGTTTTCCTCCAATCCTTCGAGAATAAAAAAGATTATCATTGTTGTAAATACTCCAAATTTTAGGAGTGGAAAATTGATAATTTAAGATCTCTTTATTTTCTACAAAAAAGGGACGCTGTTCGGCAAAGAAGAGTTGGAATCCATCCAGAGCAATTGCCGAAGGGTCGGCTTCTACTTGTCCGAAGTCGGGGTTGATCGTAAAGTCTAAAGTGAGGTCATTGGTCACGCCGATTTTTCCATCTATTCCAGCAGTAACCTTTTTAATGTTTTTGGATTTGAAAGGATTTTGGGGGTCTTTTTTAAAAGTCGCTAAAGAGCTAAGGACATAAGGTTGGATCTCCAATAATTTTTGAGCACCTACATTTTGCAGTCCTTCCAATTTGCCAAATTCGCTCACCCAGCCAGAGGCATTCAAAGGCACTCGTTGCCAAACAGAGGTTTCTTCCTTCTTGAAAAAGTTTCTGCGAACTTGTAATCCCCAAGTGGTATTTTGTAATTTTCCAAATCTCAATTGACTAAAAGGAATTTTCATTTCTGCGGTCCATCCTTCTTCATCAATGTTTGTTTTTGCGACCCAAATAGGATTCCAAAAAATATCTTCATTGCTTCCATTCCTGGAAATAATTTTATCTCCCCGAACTCCCGCAGCAGTTAAGGTTAAGGAAAAAGCGGAACGCAAATCTCCATTTCCATCCAAGATGACTTCTACCCAATCTCCCTCAAAACCATCTCGTCTTGACATTCTTCGATTAATGGAAGTCGGGTCTTGGTCATACATCCGAATGCCGATGTATAGATGTTTGGCATCAAACAGGATTTTAAAAACAGTTTGCTCGGAAGGAGCTGCGTTCTCATTGGGTTGTCGCTGAATAAAATTACCTTCCCACGCATCCGTTTGCCAAATGTCTTCCTTTAGTTGCCCATCTATTTCAGGTTGTTCTTTATCTAAAATGGAGATGGCCTTATGGATTCTCTTTTCGACCAAGTCTTGACTTTGTACAAAGGAAATTTTTACAAGAAAGAAGAATAGAAATAGGAAGAAAGAGCTG
>CALLVY010000650.1 GCA_938015925.1 uncultured Saprospiraceae bacterium | reverse complement strand
TGATACCATCTACTGAATTTTCTCTGGGCATTAAAAGCCTCTTTTTCACTGGACAATTCCAGATCAATGTATTGCTTGCGGATGATGTGATTTTGTTCTTTCAGTGGTCTGTTTTTTTTTATTAAAAAAGACGTATGGATTTAGTTCGATTTTTTAAATAGCAGGAAAGGAACTTGGTAGTGGCCAGAGGCCGATAGCCTTCCCGGATGGAATGGAATGCAATAGCATTCACCAAGCCAAGGGTATTTTTAACTACCAGCGGATGCTCGGTAAATGCTATTGCCTTTTAACCGAATCGGATTGCTGGCCTCTGGCCACTACCACATACATTCAATACTACAAAGCGTATCCCTCTTTTTGGAACCTGCCTAGCGCAGACTTAAAGACTGAATAGCGTCAAAAAGACTAAGAATTATCCAGCAACTTCAAAGCTTCCCCTTTGTAGTCGTCTCGCAAAGCTCTTCCTTTTACTCCGCCGATCACTTCATCCAACAAAGCATAAGAATCCTCCTCTAATTTGCTCAATTGGGTGTAATTAAAAATACCGACGGCATTTAATTTTGTCTCTATCGCAGGCCCAATACCTTTGATCAATTTCAAGTCGTCTTTTTCCTCCGCTAAGCCCTCGCCCAGGTACGCTACGACCCTTCCTCTAAGCTCTCCTGCGGCTTCGGGCAATTCCAAGGTTTGCCCAGGAACTTCTACTGGAGTTTCGGTGGGCACTTCTACTTCCACCGCTTCAACATTATTGTTTTTTACCATTACAAAATCATCCTCGCAACAGAGGTAAGGCAGACTAAAATCTCCAATCACTTTCCCCTTCTCAACGACAATAATAAAAGTTCCTCCGCGCTTTACCATTCCAGAATGTTCCATCCCCACTAATTTGTCCAGATATTGCCACCAATAAATAATATTGCCTTCAGGGCCTACTGGCTTATTGACCGCAGTCAAACCACCCGAAACAATTTTCACTTTAAAATCGAGGTTGTACTTTTTAATTAAAAAGTCAAATTGCCTGTCCAATCCTTTAATCTCAAAAGTTTGATCCTCTTTAAAAATGGAAAGTACATCGTCTATCCTTTTTCCAATATGGCCTTCTATTCGAAAACAATCATAGGCGCATAAATCATAGCACAAAGGATGAATCACTTCTGGAATTTGCGTATAACTATCTTCGCTACTACTTGCGTAATAAGAACGATTTCGATCCACACTTCCCAGCAAAGAAAAACGATAATTCCAATAGCGGTGTACGGAATATCGGCTATAGCTCAAAGGATAATAAAAAGGAATCGTTTGCTTTTCGAGCAAGGCGCTGCAACACACACTTGGTGTGATTTTTATTTTGTCAATGCTTGGAGCATCTTCTACTTCTTCTTCCTCTGACGGACAGTAAGTTCCATTCGCTGAATCAAAAGAAAAGCCGGGGAAATGAAAGCCTTTGATCATCATCAATATTCTGCGGAAATACAATTTTACTTTTTGTTTGCGATCCGCATTGCCATTGAAAACGGGCGCTTGTTGAAAGGTGGAACGCAGTGGAGAAGTTTGGTATAATTTATTGGAACGCATTACCAAGCCCAGGAGTAAATGACGCCCCTGGCCATTGGTTTGAATCGGGCAGTAACATTGCAAATCAGCCAGCTCTACCCGTAATTCATGATAAGCTTTCACCAAATCTCTCATCCAATCATAAAAGTACTGGACGAATTCTTTGCGATGGTCTTCTGTTTTTTCAGAAATATTTAGCAGCTTAAAAGCAATCCATTTTTCGCATAGTTGATCGAGGCAGTTTTCTGCTTCGCTTAAGGGCGGATGCATTAGTAAGGGCGCATAATCTTTGTAAAGCTTCTGCAATTCATTATCCAAATCCCCAGAGACCTGATCAATGATTCTCACATAAGCATTGTACAAATCATCCAAAGCGTCAAGCTTTGAAAGCTCACAATCATTATCGCTATCTGGTGGACAATCATAAGGATCTTCTTTGGCGAATCCAAAACGAGGAATGGACACCCTTTTCAGATCAAACACTTTATTTTCTGCCTGATAAATATCATCTGCATTTGGCGTATTGTCTTCCAGGCTATAATCTTCACTATAGACAAAGTCCTCATCGAATTCTTTATCGCCTAAAATTTGATCGACCTCATCGGCCATCCCGAGCGACTCCATCAAATCACTTCTGCGCATCAGGAGGTATTTTTGTTCCCCACTCGTTCCTTCTCCTTCCCAAAACAATATTGCAACTTTGTCTTCCAGGAATAAGTTTTCCAATTCTTCCTCGGTTTGAGGGGTCAATGGTTTTGTTCCTTCTACGGGATTTTCCAAAAGCTCCCACAGTGGATAAGCCTGCGGTGGATTGACACCTGCCTGAAAAAGCGGATAGGGCATTTTTAAATCATAGGGACAATAATATCCAAACTTTTTGGCCGTAGGGCTGACTTCCAGCAAGCCTCCGCTTTCGGCAAAGCCGTAACCTCCGTTGATGACAATCAGGCAATTTTCGTCGGTACAGACTTCCAGGCCACACACGATTCCTTTGCCAATAAATTTACTGGGCACCATCATGCTTGCATTAGCATTTAAATCATAATTAGTCATGCGCTTCGAATTTTTGCGAGTTCAGGCATTTCGACACCTCTTCTCTTGATGATTTACAATTGCAGGAACATTTCATTTCATTCATCAACAAAACCAGTTCTCTGGTATATTTGGATACGTCGCATTCACTTGGTTTACAGCGTGCTTTTTCTTCTCGCCAGCGTTTCCAACTTGCTTCAAAAGCGATCATCTCTCCTTCGTCCAACCAGCAAAACCGAGGTGTAATATGGGCGGGCAAAGCCAAGCGGAAAGTTTGCTCGAAATAATTTTGAAAGTCTTCGCTTTGAAAACGTTTGATCCAATTGGGTAGAAAGACCGTGACCCAAAACGAATAAGGATCTTTGGTCGCATGGGGACCTTGCTCGCAATTTAAAGCCAGGGCCAATAATTCATCCTTAGGATCATCTGGTCGCAATAAAATATGCTCTATCAAATGGAATCCTTCTTTGGAGGATTGTTGGGTGTCCATTAATAATGCTATTCTTTTTTGCAGCCTTTCTATTTCTTTTTCTGAAAGCAATTCACTTCTGAGGATCACTTTATCACTGTCAGGTTCATCGACAAAAACTAAACGAGCTTTGCCTGTATTTTGAGCACTGGCATTTATCTTATAGTGCTCTTCTTCGCGAATGTATTCATGGATTTTCTCTCTACTCTCTAGTGCTTTTTTGCGACTTCGACTTCTATTGCTGTACAATAAAACATCTTTTGTACTCCGTTCGCGTAGCAATATCTGATAGACGGGATAGCCATCTTTACTTTCCGTGCTGTGGATGATCAATTCATAATTGGGATCTCCAAAGATAGATTCGGTCGTCCCTTCTCCCATTCCCAATAAGCGATACATTTTATTTTTGACTCCTGCTACATTATTGGTATTCCATACATTGGGGCGACCATTGGGAAGGAAGGATTTACAATCATAAGCTTGACCTCTTTCGCTTCCGATCTTAGGAAGATCTAGCAAATAATCTTTTTTTGCAAGTAGGTAATCATCGTAGGAAATCACCCAAGGATCATTCTCGGCATCGCCTGTGGATTTAAACAACCCCGTGGCGTAGGTCGTAAATTGTTCGCCGAATCTGGCGAGCATATGATTGAGGATTTGATTGCGACGGGATTGTCTTTCCAAATCATTTTCCGTCAGATTTTCCATCTTCTTTTCATAGGCATTGTTTTCGGATTCGATAAACAAATTCCAATTGTCTTCTGCAATCGTTCCTGTTTTAAAAATCTCTATCAAATTTTGTTGATGGATTGCTAAGTCTTCTCCCAGAATATTTCGCATGGCATTTAGAAAAGCTTCCATTCCCTGATAGACCGTTCCAAGCAAAGCCTGCAACTCGTCTATTTTACTTTTTTCTATTTTGTATAATTTCGAAATCTGCTCTTCCGTGATTTCATATTGATGATCTCCCATTTGGAAAAGTTGTTTGAGCTGTTCGCGGTATTGTGGCAAATGATGGCCAAACACCTGGTGCATCGCTTCCCAGAAAGAAGCTTTTCCTTCGTAGGAATAGTCCATCAGTTTTTTGAGTTTATCTATTATTTCGGGATCTGTTTTTACGAGTGCAAAAATTCCATTTTCCGTAATTTCAAAATTGGCAAAGTCTACGAGTAAATGACTAATCCCTGGAATTTCATAAAGGCTTTGGTACAATTGGGTCGGCGCATAAACATCTTGCTCAACGGCAAACAGATCTCTGACTCCTGACAATTGCCCCAGATAATCCGCTAAGATTCGATCATAGAAAAGCAAATAAGCTTGTAGTTGTTTGGCCTGTGCTTTGCGGAGCGCGGGAGCGGAATCGGGAACGGCTTGGTCGCCGATGGCGTATACTCC
>CALLVY010000649.1 GCA_938015925.1 uncultured Saprospiraceae bacterium | reverse complement strand
CCATTAAGATGAGGTCGTAGTTTCCTGATTTAAATTTCTCTACTGCTAGCGCTCCATTCTCTACCACATCTATTTTTACATTTTTTATAAAAAAAGATAAATCATCTTGGGCGATCATTTGGTTAAATGCATTGTCTTCGGCGAGGAGGATGCGAAGGCCTTCGAGAGAAGTAGCCATTGTTTTTAATCTGTCTTCCGTGATGACATTTCCACCGATAGCATTTTCAGCGGCAACGACCAATGGTAGTTCTACAAAAAAAGTACTACCCTGCCCTTCTTCACTTACTGCCCAGATTTTTCCGTTTTGTAAATCAACCAATTGTTTTGAAATACTCAAACCTAAACCGGTGCCTCCGTAGTGACGACTAATGGAATCCTTTACTTGTTCGAAGGCGCCAAAGATCGTTTTGACTTTATCTTTTTGAATACCGATTCCAGTATCCTTGACACTAAATTTCAATCGATCATTTTCTTTTTGTAACAATATATTTACATTTCCTTTTTCGGTAAACTTGATAGCGTTACCTGCAAGGTTAATTAAGATTTGATTCAGTCGAGTGGGATCGCCCATGATCAAATCAGGTACTTCTTCATCGATTTGATAATTGAGTTGCAGTCCTTTTTCTTCGGCTTTGAATTTTAAAATTTGAGTGACGTTTTCGATGACGGCAATTGGACTCATCGGAATGTTTTCAATATCTAGTTTGCCTGCTTCAATTTTTGATAAATCTAAAACATCGTTAAGGATGACGACTAGATTATCCGAACTGGAATGCATGGCATTGAGGAAAGTATCCTGAGCGGGGAGGTGCTCATTTCTTTTAAGGATTTTCACCATACCTGAAATGGCGTGCATGGGTGTACGGATTTCGTGGCTCATATTCGCGAGGAATTGCTCTTTGTATTTTTCGGATTGTTCTGCTCTTTGCCTTTGTTTTTCAGCTACTGTTTTCTCTTGCTCTAATTCAATTGTTCTTTCTTTTACAGTTTCTTCCAAGGTTGCTTTTTGTTTTTTCAAACTGCTTGTCCGCCACCAGTTATAACTAAAAATGAGACTTAGTGCCATCAGTAAATAAAGTGCTCTAGCCAACCAACTGTGCCACCAAGGTGGATTGATCGTAAATGTATAGACCAATGGTTCACTCCATTTATTTGATTCTCCTTTCGCACGCACTTTAAACGTATGTTTTCCATAGGGTAGGCTTCGGTAATCAGCTTTGGGTTCCGAACTTGGTACGGTCCATTTCTCATTTAAATTCTCAATCATGTAACTGTACTTTATTTTTTGAGGAGCGACCCAGTCAATGGCTGAAAAATAAAAAGTCAAGTGGTTACGATTATAAGGAATAGTCAGATTTAATGGATAATTATTGTACCTAGAAATACTGTCAAACTCCATTTCTGAAAGCGCATCATCACTCAGATTATTGTAATCTAAATATTCATCATTGATCTCTATAGAATTAAGCTGAACTTCTGGAATTTTAACAGGAAGATTAAATGTATTCAAATCCAACATGGTCATGTTTTTCCCAGTTCCCCACCAAGCCCTATTTTTACTATCTAGATAAGAGCTATTGGTATAGAAATCCATTCCTTGCAATCCATTTTCATTGGAAAAATTAATAATGGAGATCTCACGATCATTTTTTACCTTCCGTTCCTCCTTCTTCGCATCAGAAGGTTTAAACAAAATGCAATCAAGACCTTTACTAGTACCGATCCAAATATTTCCTTTTGCATCTTCAAGCAAAGAAGAAGTAATATTACTTGATAGTCCTTCTTTCTCTGTGTATTGAGTGAAATGGGTACCATCAAACTTACTGACGCCATCCATGGTAGCGAACCACATATTGCCTTCCTTATCTTGCATGACATCACAGAGTGTATTGTGAATCAATCCTTCCTTTTCGGTATAATGGGTAAAGCTTCCCAGCTGACCATTCTTAGGAGGCACATATTTAGTGACGCCACCTCCCCAGGTCGCGAACCACATATTGCCTATATTATCTTTGGCAATAGCCCTTATCCTATGATTAGTTAACCCATCGTCCTTTGTAAACCGAGAAAATGTTTTACCATCATATTTGAACAATCCTTTTTGACCTTCGTCAACCAATTCTTTACCGAACCAAATGTTTTGATGATCATCTTCGAGGATTGACAATAGACTGTTGACGGAGCCAACTCGAGTAAAATTCTTACCATCATATTTGACTAATCCTTGTGATCCGCCGATCCATAGTGCACCCTTGCTATCCTTGAGGAATGCACGGCTATTAATGCCTTGATAAAAGATATAGTTGTTACCATCGATTTTGTTTACTCCACCATAATCAGAACCAAACCAAATGTTTCCGAACTTATCTTCCGAAATAGCATATACGCCTTGGAAGTATAATCCTTGATTCCCTGTAAAATGTCTAAACCGCCCATTATTATATTTGCATATGCCTCCATTTGCTGTTCCAAACCAAATGTTTCCAATCCTGTCCTCAAATACTGATTTTATTTCATTGTCGCTTAAACCTTCTTTCTTTGTAAAATGCGTAAAGGATTCACCATTGTACATGACTACGCCTCCAATACCACCAAACCAGATGTTACCATACCTATCTTGAATTATGCTAAGTATAGGAAAAGCAACATTACTGGAGTATGTGTTTATACTATCACTAGTAAACTTAATAATTTTTTTTTGATTAAAAACCCAAATATTGCCACTATCATCTTCACATACATCCAGAATCCCTTCTCCGGCTAATCCATCTATTTTATTAAAATGAGAGAATACTTCACCATCAAATTTACTT
>CALLVY010000648.1 GCA_938015925.1 uncultured Saprospiraceae bacterium | reverse complement strand
ACGAGTTTTAATGACTCCGTGATTTTTTCCGGCCGCATCATAAAGGAACTTTCCTTCTCCTTCATTAATTGGCCACCAGGATAAAAGGGAATTTTTATCTTCGGAAATAACATTTTGTATCGCTTCCTCTGTCGACAGTGCCCTGTTCCACATCCGGATTTCTCCTAAGGTGCCATTAAAGGAATTGTTACCAATAAGTAGATCACTGAAACTGCTGGTAGCCGGACTAATATCGTGCTCCTGATGTCCATCATTTTGATCTCCGATAAACAGACTGTAAAAATATTTATTATCATTTTCTCTTTTCTCCTGCCCGGTAATTCCCATCATATTACTTTGGCTGATTTCCATTTTTTCTTCCATCACATCTTGCTTTCTGGCCATCGAAGCCAAGAGTTCCTTGGTCTCCATATTTTCGTAGTCATTCAGCAATGGGTTAGAGCCATTGCCATTGCTTTGACTTGGTTGATCGAAAGCAGAAGAGCTTTGTAATTTTGCTTTACTTCTGATGATGGTGATTTTCTGAAATTTATCGGGAGTAATCGTCAAGCTACTGGAGGACAGTAAATTTTTGGAACTGTTTCCCAGGCTTAGTATTACTTTATTATTTTTGATCTGAACGGAGTATTCTCCTTGCTTGACAAGCAAGGTAGCAGCGCCCCTTGTAACGTTATATTTAACCAGCAACTCAATGGAAAATTCTCCCTCCAGATTTAGAGAAAGATCATGACCGCAATTGACGGAAGTATTATTATTTAGTCCCAAGCCCCAATACTTTTTATAGGTGAAGGCTAAATGTCTCCATTGTCCAAATTCAAAGGGTTCCTTCGTGACTATTTGCTCCCCTCCAATCAGTGCAAAACATTGGTATTGTTTATCTGCCTTGGCAATCCCAAGTCCATAGTTTTGTCCTCCATTTTTATAATAAAGAACGGTACCTTCCTCTCCTTCGGCACCAAAGTCGCGGGGATTTATCCAAGCTTCCATGGTCAAGCCATTGGTGCTAGGTGCCAAACTATTTAGTTTTTCAGTAGTCGTAATCAGGCCTACTTTTCCTGCACCATCCTCTACCTCCAGTGCCCGGTCGAAAGAAATCGCTTGTCCGGGATCGTAGGCTTCCCATTGTCCTATTGCATTTTGGACGGTATAGGTTCTGGTGAAGTTTGGTAGCATGGATTGGGCAGCTGCATTGGCCGTAAAAAGGAAGCTACTCTCGTGCTGCCATTTTTCGATAGTTACTTCAGTCAAGTTGTTTGGTGTACAGGTGAAGTTGGAATAATCGTATTGGGTTTGTACGGTCAATCCGGTAGCGAGCAAGTCTACCGCCTGGGAATTTCTATCTTCTACTTCAAAGCTGATGGTTCTTCTGGCGGCAGTGCTTCTGATCAATTCCACCAGTTTGTCTTCCAGGTATTTTATTTCATCACTGACAGACAGATCAAGCTTGGCCTTAATTTTATCGGCAGGTGTAAATAAAACTTCCTCGATGTATTCCTCAGTGTTTGTAAATACGAGTTCATCGATATAGATTCTGGTTTCTTTTTCTGGAGGAATGATATTTTGAAAAACTTCCTTTTCGATCAACAAATCCCAGATTCGTTCTGCAAAGGCTCCTTTTTTCACCAAAGTTTCGATGCTATTTATCCATTTTACTTTATCACTCTCTCGCAGCATTAACTGAATGCGGACTTCCTGATCCGTAGCTACGGTCAATTGATCCGAATAGTCTTTTATTTCTTTTGTGCTTTCGTCTGATTCCTCCACCATTCCATCCTCGGTCACCAAATCCAAAATGGTTTTAATGTGCTCCGGTGCTAAGACCAAAAGCTTAATTCTTTTCTCAAATGCTTTTTGTTCCTTTGCTGGCCAATCCAATTTGACTTCCGTTTGATCCCCGTTTTTCGATACCACAATATCCGTGGAGGCAATGACTGCTTCTCCCTCCGGAGCCGAGGCTTGAATGATTTCTTTATCGATCAATAATTCCCAAACCGTATCAATATGTGCTATGTTTCTCACCAAGGAGCCCAGACTTTTTTTCATTAGCTGGCCTGCTTTTATCAGGAGGATTGGATTTTCTGTTGCTGCTTTTATGGCAAAATTTTTATCTCCGACCAGAAGTTGGCGATTCTTTTTAAAATAATCCGGCATCGGTATTTCAAGCCCCTCCAAATTGGTCAAACCGCTTAGTTCGGAAGTCGGTATAAACTCATTATCTGCCTGGCAGGCAATGCTCAGGATACCGCTTGACTTCTTATAATCTTCTGTGAGATAGCCTAATGTAAAATGTCCTTTCCCGTTTAAAACATCTGCCACTTTTTGGGCGCTTTGCGGTAGTGCTTCCCATTTTTCAACGATTTTATCCTGATCGCTGATGCTCAGCTGACCAGCATTATTAATGACTTCGCCTACCACGACGACCTCCATATCAATCGACAATCGGGGCGTCAAATAAAGATCGGATTCCGATGGAGAAACATTCTGTTCTTGAGAAATAGTAGGATTGAAATAAGCGGCAAAAAAGTTTTCATTTTTACCTCTAAAAAATAAACTCACTCTGCCCAGGGAATCGTCAAACAGAAAAGGTTGATCGGCGGTATAGGCAAATTTGAGTAATCCGCCACTACTCGCCAGGCCATTCTCATCAATCTCAATAATCGGCATCGGTACGGAGGATATTCCGGTATTTAATTCTTTTTGCTTTTCCGCTAAATTAGTCTGCAGGTCAGACAATATTTGTAATTCAGGGAGGATAAGATCTTTGTAGAAAGGGAGAATGGTATGGGTCTCTTTTTCCAGTAGTTTTTGTAAAACAGGGCGGTCATCATGAATATTTTCGAGGTAAAAAGCACTGTACTCCACTTCCGTAAAAGAATAAATTTCCTCTGAGATTCTAAGTGTAAAACTGCCCGTTTGGTTTGGAATAATGGTAGTGACTTCAATCAAATAGGTAGCTGCATTCAAAGTTCTGTCCAATGAGGCGGAAAAGGAATTTTGCTGGCCGTTTTCGATTAATTTTGTTTCCCCTTTTAATAAAAACAAATAAGGAACAGCGCCGGTGGCTTCCACTTCTATCTTAACGCGAGTATCTTGATAAATGGTAAAACTATAATAATGCGTGTAGCAGTTTGCTCGATTTTTTGACTTAGCATCACCGTTGCTCCAGCTAGCCACTGCCTTTGCTTTTTTGGCGCTTAAATAACCTTGAAATAAGCCAGTAATCCCAGTGCCCCAGCTATTT
>CALLVY010000647.1 GCA_938015925.1 uncultured Saprospiraceae bacterium | reverse complement strand
TCCAACCTATCTGCTCATCTTTAAAAACAAAATCAGTAAAAGAATTTCCAGAGATCGTTGAAATAGAATCCCAGGTTTGGGCACCATCATTCGTTTTATAAAGAATTCCACTAGTCAAAATCCAGCCGATTTGATCATTGAGAAAAGAGATCTTTCTAATGTTTCCTTCGATAGCTCCATTAAGTAATTCCCAGCTTGCACCACCATCCGTGGTTTTGAGCAATTCGCCCGTTTTAGCAGCAAAGCCGATTTGATCGGTCATCATTGCCAATCTGTATAAAGGCAAATCCATAGGGGTTGCAATGGAATCCCAGGTCAATCCATTATCGAAAGAGCGATGGATGAAATTATCAGATCCATCTTGTTGGGTGGCAAATAGAGTTCCGTCTGGAGAGGTTTCTACTTTTCGGAAAAGCCCTTCATCTTCCAAAGCATATTCCCAATTGTCACCATTGTCTGTGCTTTTTAATATCCCGTTAATGGTATTGGCAATAAAGAAGCTCCCATCTTTTCCAATGGTGATATCTGAAGAACGCGGATTAATCGAACTCACCACATCCCAAGATTCTCCACCATCTGTCGTTCTAAAAACATCGTTGTTCACTCCCGCACAAATGCCATTATTTTCGTCTGAAAATCCGACAAAGTTTTTGCCCGATTTTTTTCCCTCAAAGAGTTCTGTCCAACTATCTCCATTGTCTTCGCTCTTGGTAATTATCTGAAAATCGCCCGTCATCCAGAGGCTACCATCTTCTAGTAGATCAATGGATTGATATCGATTACCCAAATAAAAAGTAGCCGTTTTTCTGGTCCAATTGGCGCCGCCATCCTCAGAATACATAATTCCGGTATCGTAAAAAGTAATCAAATACAATTCATTTTCATTTTTGGCGATTAATTCAACCGGGCGTGGCGTAAACGTTCCTTCCAACTGGTCTTCCCAGGTAAGGCCTCCATCGGTCGTTTTATAAAACTTACTGCTGTTGGCAGAAGCGTAGCCAATGTTTTCATCTACAAATACAATTTGAGTAATGCTGCTGATTGGCATTTGGCTAAGAGAGTCCCAGCTCATTCCACCATCTGTGGTAGCGAAGAGTGCTCCTTGTAGTGTTACCGTCCATGCTTTATTTTCATCCAAAACTGCAAAATCTCTTAAGTTGGTTGGCGCTGAAGAAAGGGCTACACTTTCCCAGCTATCTCCTTGATCGGTAGACCTCAATAAGATTTGGTCTCTATCACTCGCGATGATCATGTCTTTGGACAAGACATCCATTTCTATAAAGAAATTGAAACGGACTCCAGACACTTCCGCCCAAGAATCCCCTCCATCTGTTGTTTTGAATAATTTGGTATCGGATGCTACCAGAAAGGTTTTTTCATCGGTACCCGGAATCATTTCGATATGGATAAGGTCTTCTTCGGTCAAATGATCGGTAACCGCCCAGGTTTGGCCTTCATCAGTAGATTTCATGATTCGACCTTCTTGTCCGACGAGCAAAATCAGTCCATTTACATTGAAATATCCATCCCAATAATGGTGATAATCAGCAAAAGGTAGAATTCCTTTCCATTCGTGTTCTTGTGCCTGACTTTGAAAAAAGCAGCAGAAAAGAAGAAATGCAAGGAGGCTAGTTTTAAAAATAGGTTTCATGATTGTTTTTTTGGTTTGGAAGTTTTAAAGTACAAGGCAAAATTAGGGAGGATTTAAAGAAGTAAAACCACCCGATTGGGTGATATTGTGGGTAGAAAGACCATTTCTAAGTCCAAGCCTTAGGGATTAGGGAGGAATTAAGTCCTTAGGGATTAAAATATTTTCCTAGGCTTACATTAAGAGTAAACTCAATTGCTTATATTGCAATAATATACCGTGTTGGCTCAAGGATTCATTATGCTTTTGTTACATCGTATTAAATTTTATAACATAATAACATACACAATGGACTTTTCAAGTATTGTAAGTGGGATGAAAGAGAAAGCAGGAAATGCTGATCCCCTAGGGAAAACCTTAAAATTTGATTTTGGAGGAGAGTATATCTATGTAGATGGTACTGGCGATTCAAATGTCGTGTCACAGGATAACAAAGACGCAGATTGCCTCATCATCATCACTAAGGAAGATTTTCAATCCTTGGTTGCTGGAGATCTCAATCCGATGATGGCTGTAATGAGTGGTAAAGTTAAGATCAAGGGAGATATGAGCGTTGCTATGTCTTTACAATCTTTGATTTAATCGCTACTCTTGAATACCGTTTATACGGAATAAAAAAAGGGATTGACTTAACGGTCAATCCCTTTTTTGTTTTCTGTAAAGGTTTTATTCCAATCTAAAACTAACCTTCAGATCCACTTTTACTCCTTATCGAGTCCTCCATTCTTCCCAACCTCAATTCCAAGGCAGAAAAGCGAGTCATCACAATATTCTCAAAATCTGAGTAGGTTCTGGTATTCGCCGCAATATCAAAACTATCCGAAACCAAATGTGGGCCGGTCTGCTCCTCGACGATCGGTTCTAATGGAATAGAATCTATAGGAATGGGGTCTGTAAATATGCGAGCGACTGGAATTCCCGTCAATCTTTGCAATTTGACCATAAAGGCAATTGATGGTTCTACACCTGAATTTTCGTAAGAGTTGATTTTACTTCTACTTGAATCCAACAAGGAAGCAAATCGATCCTGGCTGAGTTTCCATTTCTGTTTTCGAATCAACTTAATATTCTCCGCTAATCTATTATTCATGATAGTTTACTAATTTTTTTCTCCAAGGAGATTGTTTGGGTAGTTAAGCAAACAGCCTAATTCAAATTTGGTTTAGTTACATTGCGATTTGGTGGAAATAAATTCAATCCATTTTTAAAATTTCGATAAATCGCCCCATTTTCTCCTTAGCAATCAAGTACTAAGCAGATGAAATATTTTTTTCTGTCTCTGAGTAAAACTTAACATATAACAAGCTCCGATCCCCTCTAGTTCAAGTGATTTTGCAATTAGAACAAAATTCAATTATAGAATTTTGTGCTAAGTGAACACTACATCTACTATATAAATAGTGATCCTTTTAATTGATTTGACCTTAGTTATTGTAATTGATACACAATATATCAGAATTTACTCAGAAAATAACCTAGGCAACAGTCAAAATATACAAAAGAGTATAGTATTTGACTATTAAATACATTTAATCAAAGCTAAAAGTTAAAGCCTTTTAGGGCTGGAATTCGCTAAGACCTTGATTCTGAGTTGATGAGGTAGTGCTATAAGACCTAACAAAGAAGCAATCCGTAATTACATTGTTCTAAGCTTAGCTATTTTTCCCTCCTGATAGATTTTCCAGAAGTCTAACTCGATCAAGCAAGCGTTCTACTTTACCCAAAGACTATCGGCAAAATACTTCCTAGTATCCAAAAAGTGATTTTGGAATTGGAATCCAGAAGCGCTTGCCAAACCTTCGATCTCTGGTAATGAATATTTCTTAGACAATTCCGTAGCAATCAATTCATTGGCTGCAAAATCAAATTCCTTTTTCAAAGCGTCCACATAGACCTTCTGATCTTTTAAGCTGATGAGATAGCTGCGTACTTCTCCATTCTGTGGATTGTAAGTACTGTAAAAATCAAAGTTTTCTATTTGAAAATCTCCTCCTAACTCTCGATTGATTCGCTCGAGCAAATTGAGATTAAAGGAACGCGTAATTCCTTGATCATCATCATAGGCTTTCTTAATCGTATGAGGGTTCTTTTTGAGATCAATACCAATCAGCAATTTATCTTTTGGCTTCATGTAGCTATTAAACATCTGTAGCAAATTGACCGCTTCTGTTTCATCATAATTGCCAATATTGCTTCCTAGAAATAAAAATAAGCTGTTGCTGTTTTTTGCGCCCATTTCTTCTTCCAACACTTCAAAATAATCTCCCACCAAAGGCTGGATGGACAATTCTGGTAGTTTGTTCAATAATTTATTTTGCAATTCTACCATTGCTCCTTCAGAAATATCGACGGGAATGTAGGTGAAATCTACTTTCTGGTGTACCAAATAGGTCAAGAGCTTATTCGTTTTCAAACCATCACCTGCGCCTAATTCCACAATATTAAAGTGTCCATCAAAAGCCAAAGCTTCAAAAATTTCTTTGGATTGCGTTTCTAAAATTTCATATTCCGAATTGGTCAGATAATATTCAGGCATGTCCATGATTTGTTGAAAAATCTGGCTCCCTTTATCGTCGTAAAAGTATTTGGAAGAAGTATGTTTATTGGATGCCGATAGCCCCTGATCGATGTCTTTTGCGAAAGTACTCATAGTTGTTATTTGGCCAAGCGAATGCCTGTGTACTGCCATCGGGCAGCGGTGTTAAAGAAGTTGCGATACGTAATGCGGCTATGCTGCGGTGAAGTCGCTACCGATGCGCCTCGCAAAACCATATTATTAATCATAAATTTACCATTGTATTCCCCCAAAGCTCCTGGCGCTTTTTGGAAACCGGGATAAGGTAAATAGGCACTATTGGTCCATTCCCATCTTTTTCCCCACTTCAATTGGGCGGCAGCAATTTCCCATTCTGCCTCCGTAAGCAATCGCATGCCTTTCCATTCTGCAAAAGCAGCCGCTTCATAAAAACTGACGTGACTCAGGATCGCATTTGGAGCTACCTTTTTCAAACCTGCCAAAGTATAGTAATGCCACTCCCCTTTTAGCTGATGCCAATACAAAGGCGCTTTGATGCTATTTTCATTGACCCAAGACCAACCTTCATCCAACCATAAATCAAAATTCTCATAGCCACCTGCCGCAATAAATTCGAGATACTCGGCATTGGTCACCAAAGCTTTATTGACTTCCACATCCTGGAGATAAACCTTATGTCTCCCCAATTCATTGTCGTAGCAAAATCCATTGCCCTGATGGCCAATTTCATAAAGACCTTCTGCAATTTTGCACCAACCTGTTTCTTCATTGGTACTATTCGTCAGGTCGCCGTCTTCTTTGTAAACTGGAAAAATGGGATTATGTCCCAAGGTATGTTTCAAATCGGTCAGGAGCAATTCCTGATGTTGCTGTTCGTGATTTAATCCAAGGATGACCAATTCGGCCAATTGCTGATCGTCGGAATCTTCGAGTAATTCGACCATTGCCTTGTTGACGTATTTTCGATAATCATAGACTTCCTGTACGCCAGGCCGGGTGATGTTTCCTCGGTCGGTACGTAAAATTCGTTCGCCAGCATTATTATAATAAGAATTGAACAGGTAGCTAAAATCAGAGTCAAAGCGCTGATAATCCTTTTTGAATTTTTCGAGAATAAAAGCCTCAAAAAACCAGGAAGTATGGGCTAAATGCCATTTGGGTGGGCTCGCGAAGTCGACGGGTTGTGGGATATAGTCTTCGATGTGAAGCGGTGCACAGAGGTCTTCTGTATGTTGGCGAATGGATTCGAAAAGCAGCAAGGCCTTGCGAGGCGATGTATCAATCATTTTTTATAGAATAAGGTCTTTAGAAAGCTAAAGATGTTAAACAACAAAAGCTAAGAGATGTTCAACTAGTCGCTCGCTAGTTTCGAATACACATCAATACTGATTAAACGGTCGTTTTTTCGTTCACAATCCCGCATGGTTCCTTCCAGCGTATAGCCCATTTTTTTCAGTGCCTTTTTGCAAGCTCCATTATTCGGTTCTACAAATCCTTCGATCCGGTGAATTCCCATAATATCGAAGCCATGTTGAGTGATTGCGGGCATCGCTTCGCTCATATAGCCTTTGCCCCAGTATTCGGGCAATAGCCAAAAACCGATCTCGGCTTTTTGGTGCTCGTGGTTCCAGTCATTAAATCCTCCCGCACCAACAAAAGCGCCATCGGAGGCCTGACAAACGGCCCACCATAAACCTGTTTTTTCCTTTTCCAAAGTAGCAAACCAATCCATTTGTTCTTTGGTATCATCGAAAGAGTCGAAAGAGATTCCGTAGTAGCGGATGACATCCGGATGAGAGAGGCCCTGGAAAATATTTTCCTGATCGGCAGGTATGATTTGTCGGAGTTGGAGACGTAGGGTGCTGAGGGTTGGGAAAGTTGAAGACATTTTTTGAGCTTGATTTTAAATGGCAGTTTAGCCGTGATTCTTCGAAAAAGCACAATATACCAAAGTGCTTCCTAGGAATGACGGAAAAGGTTAATTATCCGAATTCGTTTATTTCCCAAAAAGCACTTTGGATTTGTTTAGCTTTAGCTCTTATTCCACAAAAATCAAATTATCGTCGGGAATCCGATCAATCAATTTATTATAAGGATCTATTCCAGCGCGGATTGGTTCTTCATCAACGATAAAAGTAAGCGTATGGTTCCCAGGTTTTAACCACATTTTTTTTAGGACTAAAGGAGACTTGGTCGTCATGCCTTGTGCATTTTCTCCATCTTTTTTAAAGACACCTACTTCGATCATATTCGCTTGATCCCCTTCTTCCAGAACAGTTCCCAAGCCATCGTAATAGATTTTTTTGGATTCCAATTCTAAGGTTACTTCATAGCGACCATCGTCCATTTTTTTGGACGTCGCTGTTTTTGTTTTATTTTCATACAAACAAATTTTCTCAAAGTTATCTTCCAAAAAGTATTGAAAAGAATCTGGGGTAACGGCTTGGATATGCTTATACCATTGTTCTGTATTTGGAAAAGGAGCTTCTTTAAAAGCGGTCTCTTCTACAAACTTTTTAAAACCAACATTCAAACTATCTTCCCCAACCAAGTCTTGTAAAGCATACAAAACCATTGCTCCTTTTCGATACCAAACATAGGATTGATTGTCATTATCGAGTAAGGTTTTTTCGAACTTATTTTCATTGGCTCTGCCCCGTAAATATCGATCCAATTCATACTTCAAATAACCCTTCATCGCATCCGCACCATACTCTTCTTTCATCACCATCAAAGAGGCATATTGTGCCATGGATTCTGAGATTTGATTGGCTCCTCGGGTCGCACTTGGCGAGACTTGGTGGCCCCACCATTGGTGGGCGACTTCATGAGAAGTTACCGTAAAAGCATAATCAATATCATTGGGGTTGCTAAAATTACCAATCCAACCAAAGTCTTCGGAATACGGAACCGTATTGGGGAAAGATTGGGCAAAACTAGCGTAACGAGGAAACTCCAAAATACGCATCTGTCTAAACTGATAAGGAGAGAAATTTTTGGAAAAATAATCCAATGATTTTTTAACTCCCAATACATAGCGATCGATATTGATTTCATGTCCCGGATGGTGGAAAATCTCGATGGCAACTTTGCTATTTTCCGGGCCCGTCCAAGTCTCTTTATGGACTTCATATCTAGCGGAGCTAATGTTAAAAAAGGCTAGCATTACCTTGTCCATTTTGTAATGAAAATAACGGCGATCATTCTCCTCCCATTCTCGTTGCAAATAACCTGGAGCTACCGCAATCTGATCAAGATCGGTACTTAGCGTTGCTTCAAAAGTCACCCAATCTCCATCGTCAGAAAACATAAATTTACTCAACCCAGTGGAATCATCTACCGGTGGTAAACTATAATCTTTTGGAGGCAAATCATATTTCTTACGGTCGCTATCGCTGGTCATTTCTCCGTTAGCATCATAGCCCATAGCAGGGAAGATTCCCATGTTAAAGAAGGTGCCATTCTCTATAATCTCTCTATTGAAGCCACTATTCGTAAACCCTTGATAACCAGCATCCATAGTAATATCCATATGAAGCGTATCTCCTGGCTGCATAGGGCCGTCGGGGAAGCTATAAATAAAGTATTTGCTCTTTTTATTTTCGTGGATCATTTCTGGTTTTTTTCCATCTAAAGTAAAAGAACGGATACTGGTATGATAGATCGGACTTCCAAGGTTGAAGTGGAGGGAATCGATGACTTCATTCGTTTTATTGGTCATCACGAACTGCCCTCTTGCTTCGACCCGACGATCTTGTGGAAAAATATCGATGTCTACTTTTAGATCTGTCCATTTTGGTTGAGCGATGTTGGCATATTTGCTGTAGGATTTTTCAAATGCTGCTTGTTCTTTTTCTTGGTCTTCTGAAGATTGGTAGGGATTGAGAACACTTACGTTTTCGTAAATAAATGCGCCAGATCCAATCCAAACAGCCCCCATGACAAGAAGGCCTAAAAGTGGCGCTTTAGTCAGGCGTTGTCGTGCTATTTTCAAGCGACCAGACCAACTAGATCCGGTGCCTCGATTCCACAATAGATTTCCAATAATTAAAAGGATAAAACCTAAGGCTAACCAATACAAATTGAAGGTCAACAAAGGCTCCCAAAAATGGCCAAAACCATTCATATCGGAGATGCGGTAATTGGGTAAGTAAGAATAGAAAAAGAGGTTATAATCGTATTCTCCCAAGTTCCTTGCTCCCAACATCAGTACCCAAAAAGCAATGGAAACCACATGTCCCAAAAACTTCTTATTGACCAATACATGGATAAAGAAAGCGATCATCATTAACTGCAAATAAACCGGAAATTCGATCAAATACAAATCGGAAAAATACATCCAGAATTCGTAGTTGAAATAGCCTTGAATACTCTGGTTGAGTACCCCGCTTAAGATTGGAATATTGGCGAGTAAAAAAGCGACGCCAACCAAGGCTAAAACCTTTGATCCATAGACCACCCAATTGGGAATGGGCAAGGCATCTGCAATTTGATTGTACTTGACACTTCGGTCGCGATGAACCGCTTCTCCGGTATAAAAAATAAGGATGATAAATACAAAGACGACATAGGTTCCTGTTTTGGCCTCCAACATCAAAAAGGTCGTTGGGTAAGAGGCCGTTCCGTAAGTGGTTCCACCGAACCAACCATCTAAGAAAAGGAAGAAAACACCCCCAATGAGCATGGCTAAGAAATACGGATCGCGAATAATATTTCTAAACTCTAAACCTGCCAAACTAAACATTTGCCGAAAATAAATCCCATTAGAAAAAACTGGAGTTACTCTTTTCAAACGTCCAAAAGACTTCGTCACTGTAGATTTTTCTTTCCCTGTTTCTTTCTCCGATTTCTTGCGATTTCCTTCGAAAAAATCAGAAAAACTAAAACGGAATAAAGTCACCAATAATAGGAAGGCAGAAACTCCCAACCAGATCAAACGATTCCATAGTAAGTTGCCCGTGAGGGCTACGGTTTCTGTATTTTGTTCTACCGGAGTATTGTATTGGGTGGCATTGGTGAAGGTACTAAAGCCATAAGGGTCGAGTAAATCCACCAAGTTTTTCATTTCTAAATCAGCGGTCAAAGTAAGGCTGACCAAGTATAAGATAAAAAACAAAATCCCTCCGACATAAGCGGCAAAAACCTTTCTGGTAAATACGACCAAAGCGAAAAAGAGGGTTCCCGTTAGAATAAAATTGGGCCAAAAAAGGGTCAACGTAGGTTGAATATAATACCAAAGGGAAAAGGGACCAAAGCGATCTGGCTCGGCATAACCAAGATAAGGCCCTACAGTAAAACCTGCCATCAATCCAAAATGAAAACCAAATCCAATTAAAAACAAGATCAAAAGCGATCCCAAATATCTTCCCATCAGATATCCCTTTTCAGAGATGGGGAAAGTAAAATAATAATGACGGACTTGATGTTCGATGTCTCTATAAATAGGAACGCCCATAACCGCAGAGGAAATCATTGTACCAAACAAACTGATCGTTAACATCATGGTCGCAATGGCCTGCGGAGAATTGGCAAATACTTTTTCAGAACCGGGGGTATCCGCAAAGATCCCTATTAGTATCCCAAATAAAAAGAGGATCGCAAAGTAAGCCCAGGTAGCCGGGCGTTTAATACGGTATTGTAACTCGAAGAGGAATATTTCTTTAAACATACTTAGTTCTTTGTTTTTTTTTGAAAAAAGGAATGAAAAAACCTTGGTTTTATTTTCCCAAGGCTAATGCCGTTTTAATCAGGCAGTAATCACATCCATTCGTTCAGAAATCTCAGAGAAATAAACATCTTCTAAGTTGGCTTCGGTACGGGTAAAGCTAGTATCCGGTTGTCCGTCACTGTATACGTGAATTTCGGTTTTCCCAGCTTTCAAATGCGTAGAAATGACTTTATAGTTATCGCGGTATTCCTGGAGATTGGTTTTGTCAATCATTTTTTTCCAAACCTTTCCTTTAATGCCATCCACCAGCGCAATAGGATTGCCAGTGATGACGACTTCTCCTAAGCAGATAATGGCCATATTCTGACAAAGGTTAGAAACATCTTCTACAATGTGAGTCGATAAAATCACAATCGTGTTCTCCCCTATTTCACTCAATAAATTATGAAAGCGATTCCGCTCCGCCGGATCTAATCCTGCGGTGGGTTCATCCACAATAATAATTCTCGGATCACCGATCAAAGCCTGAGCGATTCCAAAGCGTTGTTTCATACCACCAGAGTAAGTCCCCAATTGTTTTTTCCGGACCTCCCAGAGGTTTACCTTTTGCAATAAAGTATTGACGGTTTCTTTTCTTTCGCTGGAATTATTGATTCCTTTTAGAGCCGCAATGTGCGTGAGCATATGCTCCGCAGTGATCTTTGGATAAACGCCAAATTCCTGTGGCAGGTATCCCAAAATTTTTCGCATCTCACTTTTATCTGCCAATACGTTGAGGTCGCCCATTTGGATCGTCCCCGTATCTGCTTCTTGCAAGGTAGCGATGGTTCGCATCAAACTGGACTTTCCAGCTCCATTGGGACCGAGCAGCCCAAACATTCCATTGGGGATATCTAGATTAACATTTTTAAGGGCTTGTACTCCGTTGGAATACGTTTTGGAGAGGTTTTGGATCTTCAATTGCATTGTTTTCTTGGTTTAGGTTCGCTTTTAGATTCTTTGACCTTTTCCGTGTTTAGAGTCCGTCAAAGAAGAGTTTTGATTTCCTGCTATTTTCCGAAATTTTAGGGAAAGTAAGTTATTTTATAGATTTAATGCACTCAAAAACAGATGAGCAGGTAATTAGTAGAACTAGTAAGATAGGAAATAACCGACTAAAGGAAAACAATTTAGAAATTCGGTTAATCCCATCAAAATATTAACCCACAACTTTAGTTGTGGGTGGACAAGAGAAAATAGCTTCTAACGGTCTTAACCGTTTTTCTTAGATTATTACTTTTCAAAACCGTTAAAACGGTTGTTCCAAAGACCAATTCTACCTCCCACAACTAAAGTTGTGGGTTGAAAGAGAGCTCAGTCATTT
>CALLVY010000646.1 GCA_938015925.1 uncultured Saprospiraceae bacterium | reverse complement strand
ACTGCTTTAATTCTGATCCTATTGGGTCTTATTTCATTAATTAAAATCAAAATATGTCGAAGTCGCAAGAAACTTATAGTAAAAAAGAAAGAGAAAAGAAACGCCAAAAGAGAAAGAGAGAAAAAGCAGAAAAAAGAGAACAAAGAAAATTAGACGCTAAAGACGGAATCAATGAGGAACCAATGTTCATGTATGTGGACGAAAATGGGAATCTCACACCTACTCCTCCAGATCCAGCCAAAAAACTTAAATTCAAAGCTGAAGATATTGATGTCAGTACTCCTAAAAAAGGAGAGGAAAGTGCAATGGACGTAATTAGAACGGGCGTTGTAAAATTCTTTAATGACGAAAAAGGATATGGTTTTATCATCGATCAGGAAACAAAAGAGAGCATCTTTGTACATGCTGCAGGTTTGATTGATCAAATCCGAGACAATGTCAAAGTCAAATATGAAGTAGAAATGGGGCCTAAAGGACCAAATGCAGTTGCTGTAAAATTGGCAGGCTAAATCCATTTTAAAAGATAATATACCAGCGATTCAGCGCAGATTCTGAATAAAAATAGACCTCAAAAGTTTTGCATGACTTATAAATGCGAATTTTTGAGGTCTATTTTTTTTTAACTCATTCTAGCAGCTTTAGAAAGATGGAAGGAATAAAGAAGTTTATTACAGAAGGCGATGGCTTACCACAATGGTCTAATCCAATCAGCCATGCAGTGGTTGTAAATGACCAGTGTTGGGTCAGTGGACAATTATCGGTCAATGCTCAAGGGCAATATGTACCAGGAGATATTCTGGCGGAAGCTCGTTTGGCTTTTGCCAATGTATTCGCAGCGATCCGTCATGCTGGCTTTGAAAAATCGGATATTGTATTTATAGATCTTGCTTTTCTGGACCTAAATGAATTGCCGGCTGTCAACCAATTGTACATAGATTTGTTTCCCGAAGGTAAGCGTCCGGCAAGAACGATCTATCAGGCAGCAGCACTGCCCTTTGGCGGAAAGATCAAAGTCACTTGTACTGCTGCAAAAAACTAAGTTTTAAATTTCGTAGAAATCATGGATACAGCTTCTCTCCGTTTTTTTATGAAACAAGCCCTTCTGGAAGGTCGCAAGGCATTGCCCCATTGTCTTCCCAATCCTCCGATCGGTTGTGTGGTCGTAAAGAATGGACAAATCATTGCAAAAGGCCACACCCAAAAACCAGGAGAACACCACGCTGAGGCGATGGCGCTGAGCTTGGTGCCAGAAGATATGGACGGCCTTACTTTGTTTGTTACGCTAGAACCCTGTTCCTTTCAGGGGAGAACTCCTTCCTGTGCCAAGACCATCGTTGCACGAAAAGTAAAAAAAGTATTCGTAGGTATCCTCGATCCCTACCCCAGAAATAACGGAGCAGGCATGGACTTGCTGCACACTGGTGGTGTGGAAACGGAAATTGGTTTGCTGGCGGAAGAAATTGAAAAAGACTTAAACGCTTATTTGATTCGTCAGGAATGATTGGCTTGTGAAGGAATTAAGATTTATTGAAGTTGTTTAAAAATAGGTAGATGATTTATTTGCAAGCCATTGAATTCCAATACTTCAGCTAATTTCAACCCCCATTTTCAAACAGCTTCATTGAAAGTATATTGTTGTTGTGTTTGTTGTATCCCATCTATTTTAGGTTTGGTCGATTTATTCTCATTGGATGCTTCTTTTTGATTATTTTCGAAGGACATTCTCTAACGAAATACTCTTCTGATGAAAAACCAATACCTATTCCCACTCTTTTCCTTATTCCTACTTTTGCTGGCTTGTAGTACGCCTGAAGAATTGGTTCTGCAAGAGGGAGAAGTCTCTGGGGCTTTGCATGAAGCTAATGTTGGAAAGATCACCTTTATGAATGGTTATATTCCTTATGAGGAATATTCGGAAGATCGGTTTTTGGAATCCGTTGATTTAAAAGAAGACGTAAATCTCAATATCCGTACTTTTTTGGGCAAAACCCTGACTTGGTATATGCATGAATTGGCACCAGACCTGACGGTCAATCAGCTTTGTACAAAAGGGAATTACCAATTTACTTTTTATGTAGATGGCCGAAAAATTTATGAAGAGAACCTAAATACAGGAGCAGGATCTCCAAGTTATAGAAATTCCGCCACGGTATTTAGTGTGCCACTGGCTAGTACAGAGGAAGAAGATTCCTGGGGGCGTTTTTTGTGGATGCGTTTTATGGAAAAAGGAGGAGGACGACAAGCCTTTGATGAAGGTAGCCATGATTTGAAAATAGAGATAAGGCCTTATGTGGAAAGGGAGGAATTACTCCTTGGAAAAGTAATTGCAGAAGGAAGTATTCGAGTTCATGTCAATAAAACCAAAGTCAGTGAAAGTGAAATGGCGATTCAAACAATTGCACCAAATAGCGGATGGCCATTGTCTAAAGCTCCATTGGATGAAGAAAAATTAAAAAGCCTCAACAAAAAAATAGTGCAAAGAGAGTTCCGGGACCTCACCAGTATGGTCGTCATCAAAGATGGAGAATTACTGGTGGAAGAATACTTCAATGGTGCCAATCGCGAATCTTTGCACGATACGCGCTCCGTTGGAAAAACCTTTGCTTCCACCATGATGGGCATCGCTATCGCTGAAGGACACCTCAAAGATAAAAACCAAAGCCTCTCCAATTTTTACGATCTAAAGTCTTTTAAAAACTACAGTCCCCAAAAAGAAAAAGTCACGCTCCAGAGTTTGTTGACCATGAGTTCCGGATTTGTCGGAAATGACAGCGATTCCGAATCTCCAGGCAATGAAGAAAATATGTATCCCACGGATAATTGGGTAAAATTTACCTTGGATCTACCTATGCATAAAGAAAAGGAAATGGGAAAAGAATGGTCTTACTTCACCGCTGGGGTCGTCGTCTTGGGAGATGTTTTACATCAAAAAGTACCAGGTGGTCTGGAGGAGTATGCGGAGCAAAAACTGTTTGGCCCACTAGGAATTAAAAATTATCAATGGCAATATACGCCACAAAAAGTAGCGAATACCGCTGGAGGAATGAGTATGGCTGCGCTCGACTTTGCTAAATATGGACAGTTGTACAAGAATGGAGGTCGCTGGGGAGATCAGCAAATTCTTTCTGAGCAATGGGTGGAAGCTAGTCTTGCACCGCAAATTTCGAGGGAGGATGAAAAGGAAGGGCATTACGGTTATTTGTTTTGGAATGATCGCTATAAGGTCAATGGACAATCTTACGAAGTGTCTTATTGTACTGGAAATGGTGGCAATAAAATTTACGTTTTTAAAGAGCTGTCTTTGGTCATTGTAATCACTGCTACGGCCTATGGACAGCCTTGGGCACATCCGCAAATAGATGCTTTGATGGAAAATCATCTTTTGCCAGCAGTGATTTAGGGACGGGAAAAAAATAAAATCAACATTTTTGATTTTGGTAAATTTTCTAAGTGATTGATTGTTAAGGAGAGAACGTGAAAATTTACCGAAATCCTAAAAAAATGTTGATTTTATTTCCGTCAAACTACTTAGAGAAGAAGATTATTTTAGAATTAGGTATTGTTTCATTTTTTAATATGTTATTTTTATCTTTGTTCTAAAGTAATTTCCATGAACACCATTGAGAGAATAGACGTGGCTATATTATGCCCGATAAGATTGGAGTTTGATACGGTTCGTAAGCAGCTCAAAAATACGATTTCTGTAGAAGATGAAAATTATGGCTTTTCCTTTGATGTGGGTAGCATCCAATGCGAAAACCGAGAATGGCGGGTAGCTTTAATCGAAACCGGACCTAAGGTTGGCAATATGCAGGTGAAGACCAATAATGTCATTTTAGCATTGCGACCGAAATTTATTTTTTTGGTAGGCATTGCCGCAGGTTTTAAAGATGCTCGAATAGGAGATGTGGTGGTAGGAGAGAAAGCCTATGGTTACGAATCGGGCAAAGAAACCAAAGATGGTTTTAAGCCAAGAGTAGATTCGGATCGACCTTCTCCAAAATTATTCTCCTTAGCTTGCCGTCTGGCGAGAGAGTTTGATCGCAAAAATAACACACATAAGTTGATCATAGGCCCAATTGCTTCTGGCGATAAACTACTGGCCACTCATGATTCCCATACCGTTCAGTTAATACATAAGCATTACGAAAATACCCAAGCGGTAGAAATGGAGGCCATAGGTTTTTATAAAGCCGCGACTCAATTTTTAGAAGACGGCGTCCAGTTTCTTATTATCCGAGGAATCTCTGATTTGATGAATGAAAAAGAAAAAACAGAGACGGATGGAAGTCGCGAAATAGCAGCAGAAAGAGCAGTAGAGTTTTTGCTTTATATTTTAGAGCATTTACCGATTTCTAAAAATAAAAAAAAGGAAATCCCTTTTTCTATGATGGTATTCTTTTTGGCACAGCCTTATTCCAATTGGTTGCGATTGAAAAAAAGAGAGAAAGCAAAGTTGGTTTTTTATAAAAATGAAATTGGTCTCATTCTGCCCGAAGAGGAACAGGAAGTTATTAAGCTCAATACCGTAGAACGCTATACCATGCCTGGAGATTTTGCCCCCAATTGGGTGAAAGTCACTTTTGTAAAAAGAGGAAATAGGGAAGCGATCTTTTTCTCTGAAAACAAGGCTTTTGGTTTGGGGAGTATCATTGGGAGTAGCAAAAGAATGTACCAATATCTAAAGCCTTATGCGGTTTCTTAAAAAAAGTCTTACTTATTTTGGAATACAATCTCTTATCTTTTTTGCGATGTCCGGCAACTGCCGGCGCAATAAAGCTAATTTTATTTCTTCCAGTTTTTGGTTCAGCTCTTTCCTACTTAAGCCCCGATAATCTGTTGCTGCTATCTCCAATTCTCCTTTTTTAATACACGGTATTTCAGCCACCTTAATGATCAGTGATCCCGCCTGATAGTTGAATTCTTCTTTTCCCAAATCCCGATTATTTGTTCTATTTGAAACCCCATCGTAAGTCACTTCCACTAAAAAATGTCCTTTCTTCGAAAACGAATATCCTAAATGTCTTGCCAGTTCGTCAAGAAATGCTTTTTCTGTTAGACCACTTATTTTTAAGGTCACATAGGGATTGTGTTCTGGAAAAATATTTTCGGAATAGACTTCTGAGTTCTCCCTTTCCTTGTGATTAACAGTGGTGGGTTTTTCGGGGGCTTTTGTTGATTGATTCGCTTTGTCTGGAACTAGCAAAGAGGAGGGGATAGCCTTGCTTTGTGTTGTACTTGTAGTAGCCTCTTCATTGGAAGCAGAATTAGAAATTTCTTCTTGATTGCTTTTTGGGACTGGCGTTTTTTGGGAACTGGATAAAAGTAAATTTATTCCCAGTCCAAGGAGCAGACAAAAAAATAGAATCGCTAAAACTAGTTTGGGCGAATAGAATTTAAAACCAAGTAAAATGAAAAATAGAAATAGAAAGACGACTGTCCAAGTAAAAGAAAGACACCAAATGTAAACCAGCATAGGGACGATATTTCGAATATTAAAGAGAATGAAAATAGTGGATTTTGCCAGTAAATGGAACTATAGTGATGTACCCGAGTTGTTTGCAGCCAAACTTATGAAGACTTGTGGAAAACTAATTCGATTTTAAAATATTGATTGTCAGTAATTTAAAATGAGAATATATCATTTACTGAAGACTTGTGGAAATTTATTGTTGGGTATTCTTTTTCGGTCACTTAACTTTATATACCCTCTTACAAAAGAAATCAAATGATAAACATTGAGACAAGTCGACTAATCGCTGAACTGGGACTAAAATTATTGGTGGACGAATATGGCTATAAACAAATTGAGGTTTATAAAAAAATGGAAGTACTTGGATTTAAAGTGAGCCGTTCGACCATTAGCAATCTATATACTGGAGAAAAGAAACCTGGGAAAGCTTTCATTAAAATACTTGGCAGTGGCATCGCTGAGGTATTAAAAGTGGAACGTTGTCTGGCGTTTAATGAAGATACCAAGGCCTTTATTTCCATCCCCAATTGTAAGCCCCGTTCGATAGTAGTAGAGCCGAAAATAGAAAAAGAATTAGATCCCAATCCACCTCTTCCTTATGTCCTCCACGATGGTCGATTTTATGTCTCCGAAAAAATTGCTTTTTTTGAAAAAGCGGAAGTAGAAATTATTGAACTAGGGATTCGACTCCGCAATTTTAAAAACTATTTCAACGATAAAAAAGAGAGTGCCTTCAAAGATCCACTCCGAGCAATTTTGGATAAGGGAGTGCAATTCAAATGTTTTGTACTGGAGCCAACAGGTAATTTTGCTCGTCGTTATTTTGAAGATCGAGCTAAGGTTCAGTATTCAGAAAAAAAGGCCTTTGCGGATAGCCCCGAAGTTTTGGCTGAATTAAAATCACATTTTATCGCACTCAATCGCGAAGGCTATTCTGGAAAAATGGAATTGCATACCTACGATCATTTTCCTTATTATCACGCTAGTGTAATCGATGGTGAAGCGGAATCCGCAGAAATGTTGATGGCCGCTTACCTCTATGGTGTTTCCCGTGCCAATACGCCAGTATTGAAATTGAAAAAACGCAACAATAAAAAAATATTCAAAAGGTATTTTAATTCTATAAAAGCCATGATGGAAAATCAAAGCAATCAATTGGTGTGAGTCTTTTCTTACTTCTATTTCTTGCTTTATTTGTTCCTTCCACTCGAAAGGTTTGCTTTCTGTTCTTCTCCGAAATTGACTAGTCGCCGATATTGCTGCGCATTGGTCAATCCTCCTTCTGGTATAGCCATTCTGGCTATGCTGTTTCTCCCTGATTTTATGATACTTTCTTCTCGTTTACCAAAATTTACGTAAATCCATATGGATTTGTAAGACATTGATAATCAAATTATTAGACTTTATTACTTGAAGCTTTTCCAGCATCTTTGTAAGGAAAGATATAGAAAGGTCAGAGAATTTAAGGCTTCTGTTTTAACCCTTATTTCCTTCTTTTTTTTAGTGCCTACTCAGGAGATGTCCGAGTAGCGCCTGACCCAACTATGTCTGCAAGTAATCGGCTATTGGCTTATCCAAATGCGCAACTGCAGAGGCCATCTCTGGTAAGCAAATGCCCCAATTTTTCCATTAATAAAAAAAAATTATCATGAAAAAATTTGCAAAGAAAAGCTTACAGCAATTAGTTGATTTTAAGATTTCTCCAAAGCAACAATTACTCCTAAAAGGAGGAGATGATTCCAGCGATGATATTGGAATTACCGATTTGATTGTTGGGTAAAAGGATTCGAATCCGGGCTTGTGATGATCGCAAGTCCGGATTAATCATAGGACGGAAAAAGGTGATGGTTTTATTACTTCAGGAGCCTTCCTTTAGTCGCTTGTTGTCAATCTTCTAAGTCTTCTATTTTTTTCAGAAACCAATTTTTCATATAAATTAATGTCGCTTCAGCGAGATCTTTTTTGAGTTTCTCTTTATCCTGTTGTGGTTTGATGAGGCGTCTGGTAAAATGGACAATGGAAAGCCCCCCTTGTAGCAAGGCAGGATTTAAAACATTCTTTTTTCGGCGGATAAAAGTTTCCAGATTATCCAAATGATTATCTAATTCTTCTCGTTCTCCCAGTTCATAGCTGGCTTGTAAAAACAACCACCTTCCCCGCAATTCCAAATGTAATTGTCGCGATCTGAAATGTGCCATTTCCAGTGCTGCGGCTGCAAATTCATTTCTGGAAAATAAGACCATTGCCCCAGATAAAATGACGACATCAGCCTTGATGTTTTTTGGTAAATAAGATTTCCATTCTTCAATAAAATTTTCCGCCCATTCATTTTCCTTCAACTTAATCGCTGTGTCGATGATATTGATAAATTGATCGTGGTTAAAATAACCATCGGTAATGAACACCTTTCTGGGAATAAAAATTTTCATCAATTCAAATAGCTTCACTAAAAAATCTTGATGACCAGCCCTCACTTTGGTGGCCGTATGATTGAGCAAATAATTGAGCAGCAAGTGTTGATCTTGTTCGTGAAACTCATCTATATGCGCAATGGTTTTTTGTTTGGTTTTTTCATAATCGCCTTTTTCTTTGTTGCGGATAAGTTGCAAGGTCAAAGCATAGCAATGCAAGTAAGGAGTAGGAGAGTGCAAGGCGAAATTTAAAGCTGTTTCCAAGCCTGGGATATTGGGTTGCGGCTCTTTAAGGATATTATGACGGCTATAAAGTTCGCAGGCATAGCGCAACTGTGCGGCCGTATAAAAATGATGCAATTGATCTAAGGCATTATTGAGAGGAGTGGGGCCGATTTTAATGAGATTTTGATGTGGATTGAAATAAGACTCATGATTCAATTTCATCTGCTTGGTCCAGGTCCAAAGTTCGGTCGGTTCTTTTTCTATCAAATCCGTCTCCATCCTTTTCCATTTTTTTAAGACCAGTTCATTGAGCCCTTGTTGTTTAAAAACTTCGGCCAGTAAATTATCTCGCTCATAGCCATTTTGTTGGAGCCTTTGCCAGATCAAAAAATCTTCCAGAGGACGGATCAACTTATTGAGGGTGTTTGACCGAATTTTTTCGGACATGGTGGGGGGAAATAGTTCTTGATAAAGTACTTCAAAGGTTGCTTTATTCTTTCCAAAATGGGGGTGGTGTTTTACCAATTGCTCCAAAATGCCGCCTTCAATATTTCGATTGGGGTAATTCTTTTTAAAATGAACTTGAAAAGCTTTGGCGTTTTTTGGGGATAAACTTTCTAGGATATCAAATATTTTATTGCGGTGCATTTTCCCAACTTAAGGTGAAAAAAATATTAACAGGTCTTCAGTAGGTATATTGTAATAGCCTGATAGACAAGTATTTGTATTGTTTTTTTATGGGTTCTTTGATTTCAGTAAAGCTTAGGGCGAGGTGAAAAATGGAAAAAATGTTTTTTTTTATTTCGTACTTCCTAAGGAACTTGGTGGAAGAATTAAAATCAATTAAAAGGCGAAATGATTGATTTTCGTCCAGTTATTTAGGGTCAAATTTAGGAGTAAGATATAAAATGTTTTACTGCAAACCCTGTCTTTGTTAGGCTAAAAAAAAGAACGGTAAGATGGATGAAAATCAAAAACAGGTTTTAGATAGTTTTCAAGATCACTTGCAAAATAATTTTGCGATTTATTGTAAGAAGCATCAGGTCAAAAATAGCCTTGAGAATTTGGTTACTTATATGATTGATCGCCAATTCTTGTCCCCGACTACGATCCGAAGATATACGATTATACAGGAATTTGACCGCTTATATCCTGATCATCAATTCCATAAAAGTAGAACGGTAGAAACCCTGGCCGATCGTTTCCAACTCAGCACCCGACATATTTGGTCTTTGATCAAATATAGCCAGCGACCCGAACAAAGAAAAAAATTATAAAGAAACGCGCTCTCTCATGCATTGAGAGAAATTATTAAGGGAGACTACTTTATTGGTAGTCTCTACTTTTTTATTGGGCTAATTTGTTAAGAATTAATTTTTAAAAAGTCTTATCGCTTAAGAAAGCCACCACTAATTTTTATTATTTCTTACAACTCTAGTGCTTCTGGAGATTCCAATGAATGCCTCCGTCAAGGTGCTATTTGTTGCAAGTAGAATGTAGGGAAAGAAGAAGGGATAGGCGCTTGATAAATTATTTTTAACCTAAAAAAACAAAGAAATGGCTTACGTTGAAATAAAAAATAGGCAAGGGGTTTTTGATAAAAGACCTCCAGCGGGTTATATCAGTTGGTTAGGTTTTTGGGAAAAGAAAAAAAAGAGAAGAGCAAGAGATTGTGAAGTCAAAACTTGTAATGGAAATGCAGACATTGGAGGACAAGTCGTGAAAACGGGAGAAACAAATAAGGGGTATATCTTACCTTTATGTGCGAACCATAATAGTAAATCTGGTGATGAATTTTTCGAAGCCTGGGAAAATGACTTGGTTCCGCTAAGCTGATTTCCTATTTTCACCCAAAGCAAAAAATCAAGAATGAAAACATTTTTTTATCTATTCCTATCTACTAGATCCTGTGCATAATGATATTGGCGCTAAGTTGGAGACTTTTAATTATGCTGATATTATTACCATTGAGAAAACACGCTTTGAAATAGTAGTAGAGGTGGTAGAAAATGGCGGTGAACATGTCGGTAATCTGGCGGTTTTGAAATTTTAGTCCGAGTCGAGCGGCTGCCCTAGCTGCAGATTAGTAGGCCTTCAACAAATCCTTAATCTCACTTTGTTAAATTTCCTAAATAACTCCTTTTTTCCTAGAGATCAGCTTATTTTCGTTCCCATAAGGAGAAGGAATGAATTGGATTAATCCAGGTTTTGCTAATTTTATTTGATTAGTTCTGATTTAAGAATCGAGTTTTAAATCTAAAACCAGTTTCCATCGGATTATTAAAAAATTAAAAAGCCTTCTCTTTCGATTTACAAGAAAGTAAAGGAGGCATCTGTTTTTTGAAAAAAACTAAAAGGAGATACCATTGCTGCTAATGAGACGTTTTTCCTAAAGGAAATATCTTCTTGCAACACTTATTATTAAAGCCATTGCTTGAGATTCTAATCCAAATCAGTGAAAATATTTCTAAACTAAAACAAAAGAAAAAATGATTCAAGCAAATTCAAGGTCAAGGTTTTTTATCACGCTCCTTTTATGTTTATCCTTTGTCCTTAGTTTGGTGGCACAAAAAGACTATAGTGAACTAAAAGCCACCTACCGAGAGCAAATCCAAAAAATAATGAAGAAGAGATCTATTCCTGGAGCGAGTATTTTGCTGGTGGAAGGCGATCAAGTGATTTGGGAAGAATACTTTGGTTATGCTGATCCAGAAGCAGGAAAAATTGTAGATGAAAAAACCCTTTTTAAAATTGGTTCCGTCAGTAAATTATTTACAGCAACGGCCTTGATGCAACAAGTACAAAAAGGAAATCTGGACTTAGATGAACCCATGAAAAAGTATTTGCCCAACTTTAAAATCAAACAGCGGTTTACAGATGCACCACCCATCACTACGCGGATGGTAATGACGCATCATGCTGGATTGCCTTGTGATCTTTTGCGTGGTTTTATTTCTGATGAGGTAGAACCTTATACTGCTGAACTGGATTTACTCAATGAAGAATATACCATCTTCCCACCCAACCTTATCCACGCCTATTCCAATCCAGGTTACAACCTCCTGGGAATCCTTGCCGGGGAATTGAACAATACCAATTACATGGATAATGTGAAGCAGGATATTTTCCAAGTACTCGGAATGAATCACTCCATCTTTTTAGGCCACGATAAAACCGAACCTTATTTGAGCAATGGCTATGATAGAAAAGGAAAATTTGCCTATGAAGGAGATTTGCGACAAATCCCGGCAGGAGGTATCTTGAGTACGGTTCAGGACTTGTCAAAATTTGTGATAGAATGGTTGCCCCAAAACAAGCAGGAAAAAATTCTGGAAAAAAAATACAAAGAAGAAATGTGGAGAACCCAGAACGAATCCGTCGAACTAGATATGGATCAAGATTATGGTTTGGCTTGGATTAAGCGACCCAAGCCAGGAATAGGAGAAGTTTACTTCCACACCGGAGCGACTTTATACCAGAACGCATTGCTCGCCATTGCTCCCGAGGTGAATCTGGGAATCATCCTCCTGACCAATTCCGAAAACGGTTCTCGTTTAGGTGGAACTTGTTATAAGATTTTGCAAGAAGCCGCAAAAATAAATGCTAGTAAAGAAGAAGACAAGAAAGCCGAACAGCTTGTTGATTCCCCTAGCGAAAGAGTCGAATTGTCGGACGAGCAATTGAACGCTTATGCGGGCTTTTATGGCTATCCTCAGGGTTTAGTGACGGTAGAGAAAAAGAAAAAAAACCTGCGGATGAAAATTGAAGGACAAAAGGTAAAGTTGATTCCGGTAGGAGATAATTCTTTTATGGTGAAGGTGAAATTATTTGGATTGATTGGAATAAAGATAAAAGAAATTCGAGCAAGATTTGAAGAGGTCGGTGGCCAAGAGGTATTGGTGCAAGAAGAAGTAGCCACCGGCTCCAAAGATGTCATTGCCAATCGAATCGAACCAAAACCGATTTCCAATGCTTGGCGAGAGCGAATAGGAACTTATGAGATCATCAATTACAAAACTGGCGACATGGCTATTCTTGAAAGTTTTGAAGTATTGGAAAAAGATGGATTTTTGCAAATGATTGCGAATTACAATATCGGAGGCGGTGATAAAAGTAGTAGTGCCTTGGTCTTGGAATCTGATGATTTAGCTTATGTGGCCGGATTGGGTCGCCAAGGGGGCTATTCGGTGCAAGTAAGAAAAAATGATCAAGGAGAAGACTGCCTGTACTTTTTAGGTTTTCTATTAAAAAAAGTAAAATAAGGATTTTAATTGTTCAGCTTTTAAAGCTGAGGCCTAGCTAAGTTAGACCGTTTCCAAAATGAGGATACTGTTCGTAGTATTGAAAGGATTTGATAGTGGCGAGAAGCCAGCAATCCGATTCGGTTAAAATGCAATAGTATTCCATCCGCGATGACTTTTGGGCCGCTGGCCACTACTAGGTTCTCTTCCCGCTATTTAAAAAGCTTTCATTGAGTGGAAGAGTTACTCAGGATTAAAAAAAAATGATCTCAATAAACAAGATCGACCAGAGAGGAGGAGCGGAATATTAAAAAACAAACCCGATTGCTTAGTCCCAATCAATATTCAATATCCCTTCAATCAATATTCAATATTCCCCCCAACTCCTTTCTTCCCAAAAAAACCGTAAATTTACCCTTTCAAGCCTAATCAAAAGATCCACTAACAGGACATGAATAAAACCGCCGCAGAAATATTCCAGGAAAGAGAAGACCAAGATGCCTTGTTGCAATTACTTGGAAACCAGGCTGCACAGGTTCAAAAAATAGCTCCTTACGAATTGGCAAAAAACGGAGACATGGTTTTTGCTCCCAATCAAAAGGCCTTTGATACGGCTTTGGCCAATGGTGTATCCCTCATCATCGTTCCTCAAAAAATAAATTGCCCAGAAGCCCATACCCTCAATGGTACCGCAATCATTCGCAGTAGCAATATCGGCCTTTCTCATGCTCGGCTTAAGCAAAAATATGGGGACCACGATAATCGCCAATCGGGTTGGGAGGCGATCCATCCTTCTGCCATCGTACACCCAAGTGTAGCGATTCCGGAAGGTACCATTCTGGGGCCAAATGTCGTGATTGAAAAAGGTGTCCATCTTGGGACCGCCTGCGAGCTAATGGCCAATGTCGTAATCGAACACGATGCCATTCTCGGAAATAATACCAAGGTTCATCCAGGAAGCATCATCGGCTGGGATTGTCTTATTGGGGATGATTGTTTGATCTTGTCAAATAGTGTGATCGGTGGGGAAGGATTTGGCTATGCCCAAGACGAAAATTTTAATCACCATCGCATTCCTCAAACCGGAAATGTGGTGATCGGAAATCGGGTAACCATCGGCGCACTCAATACCATTGATCGTGGAACTTATGGTGCGACCACGATCGGCGACGGTTGTATCTTCGACAATAGATGTCATGTAGCGCACAATGTGCAAATGGGCGAGAATTGTATCATCCTTTCTGGTTTCCTCTGTGCGGGCTCGACCATCATCGGCAATCGAGTAGTCGCTAGTGGCGGTGCTATGATAAAAGACCATGTAGAAATTTGCGATGATACTTATTTGGTGCACCGCGCGGGAGTAATCAAAAACATTACCGAAGCAGGAATGTACGCGGGCTCACCAGTACTACCGATGAAAGACTATGTAAAAAGCAATGCGATATACGCTCAGTTAGGTGCATTGCGACAACAAGTTCAGGATTTGTCTAAAGCGCTGAAAGAACTAAAAAAAGATTAATTCCGGAAGGGAGAAACTTCCTCTCCTGCCAATAGATTTATAGTAGAACTTCACTATTGAAAAACAGGACTAAGTCAATTCCAAGAAAGCAAAGTTCCATTTAAGTTTCATTAACAAATTTGATCAAATCGTTAACAGTCTTTTTCTAAAGGATTGCTTATCATTGAGGTCATTTTGATTAATGAGTTTAAAAAATAAAAGCTATGAAATTTAAATTAAGTTGTGGTCTTATCCTACTCCTCGGATTATTTAATTGCTTGCCCTCAGAAGGAGATAAATGTGAACAAGTATTGCTTAAACAAATCTTTGAAGCCGTTCAATCCGATCATCTAAATATCCGGCCAGTCGATGACCAACTCTCTAAAGATTTCTTCGATTCTTATTTAGCTCAGTTAGATTTAAGAAAAGAATTTTTTACCCAAAAGGATAAAACTATTTTGCAAAAATGGGAACATCAATTGGACGAAGAAATGACTTTGAATAAATTGGATTTCTTTAATCAATCCCTGAATTTATTGCAAGCAGGAATCGACAAATCAGCGAAATACAGCGCTCAAATTTTGGAGGGAGAAATCGATCTTTCCCGCAAGGAAAACCTAGAAACCAATCCTAAGAAAATAACTTTTGCCTCAGATGATAAAGCCTTAAAAGAACGATGGCGAAAGAAAATAAAATTGCAACTATTACAAGAGCTTTGGCAGAAGGAAAAAGAAGTAGATCAATGGAATATTTCTGATACCAAAGAAAAAGCAATCGAGCGATTGAAAGCCAGCAATGAAAAAGTATTTGCAGCCAAAAAAGCAAAGACTAGGAACGCTTATTTAGAAGACTATGCCAATGCTTTTTTGAAAATCCATGATTACCAATCGGAGTATTTGTCTCTTGCAGAAAAAGCATCATGGACGGAAGCTTTTACCCGATCCTATGTAGGGCTTGGGGTGAGTTTGGAAATGGAAGATGGCTATCCTAAAGTGGCTGGTTTGTTGATAGGTGGTCCTGCCTGGAAGGGAAAAGAAGTTGAGAAAGGAGATGTTATTTTAGCGATTGGACAAGAAGCGGAGACGGCGGTGGATGTTACGGGAATGACGATACAGGAAGTCATTGTATTGATGAAAGGTGTGGAAGGCACAAAGGTAGTTTTGACGCTTAAAAAGCCTAATGCGGAGCTTGTAAAGGTCACGGTTCCAAGAAGTGAAATTGCCTCGGATTTGGCGATGTCAATGGTCTTGAAAAAAGAAATGCATTCCCAAAAGATGGGATATATTTACCTACCTCGATTTTATACAGGAGACGAAGGAGCTGCGACTCATGTGCTGAAAGAATTGCGTTCCTTGCGCAAGAATCAGGTCGATGGAATCATCCTGGATTTGCGAAATAACACAGGAGGCTCCGCTGGCGAGACCAATCAAATGTTAGGTTACTTTTTAGAACAAGGGCCTTTGATGCAATCCAAAAATAGAACAGGAGCTATTCGTTTGTACGAAGATGAAGATCCGGATGTTGTTTATGATGGACCATTGTTGGTTTTGGTGAATGGACGATCGGCTTCTGGAGCTGAATTGTTTGCGGGTACGATGCAGGATTATGGCCGAGGATTGGTGGTCGGAAGCCCCGCTACTTTTGGGAAAGGTTCTATGCAACGTTTTTTAGATTTGGATAGCCCAGAAGCTGATTGTCCATTGGGAGAAGTTAAAATGAGTATTGCTCGGTTTTATACAGCGACCGGGCGTTCGCCCCAATATACTGGAATCGTTCCGGATATTATTTTGCCAGATGATTATGCCTTAGTCGCCTCCGGTGAGAGAAAGGTAGCATTTGCCTTGCCACCCGAAAATCTTCCTTTAGAAAAAGTAAGTCAGGTGGTATTTACGATTCCTGATTTAGGACAACTAAAAAGGTCAAGTGCGAAACGGGTAAAGGAAAGTTATCGTTTCCAGTTTGCGCAATTAAAAGCACAACATCTTAAAGACCAAGAAGAGCAAAGTCAGGTGACACTAGAGGCGCAAAATTTTGCGGAAGCAAAGGCCGCTAAGAAAAAAACAGAAGATTCTTTTCAACAGATATTTATGCCCATTGATGGCTTTAATGCTTATGCGGTAAATGGGAATGCGGATAGAACCGATTCGGTTCGGATGGCGAGAGAGCAGGAAATGAAAAACCGCCTTGAAAAAGATCCTTACCTGGAAGAGTGCTTTTATCTTTTAGAAGAAATGGGAACTTGATTTTTGAGACAAATTATAAAGAACGTAGTTTCTGAATAGGGCTAAAGGGAAAGTTAATTTTTTCCTAAAAGGAATACTAAGTTTTTGCGCTTCTAGCAAAATGCTTAGCTTTCCACATCATTTTTTACAAAACAAAAATAGCTTATGAAAACTTTCACTAAACTCCTGCTCTTACCTCTTTTATTTTTATCCTTTTCTCTTCTTGCTCAAGAAGAGACCGCTCCAGTAAAACCTGTGCCGGACGAAGTATTTCAGGTGGTAGAAGTAATGCCTTTATTTCCCGGTTGTGAAAATATTAACGATAAAGCAGCAAAAAAAGAATGTGCCATTGAAAAAATGTATGCATTCGTTTATGAGCATTTGCAATACCCTAAAATTGCCAAAGACAATGGCGTAGAAGGAACCATTGTGATTAGATTCGTAGTAGATAAAGATGGAAGCATTATGAATCCTAAGATTGTAAGAGATGTTGGAGCACAATGCGGAAAAGAAGGGCTTAGAATAGTAAAAATGATGCCCAAGTGGAATCCAGGAAAGCAAAGAGGGATGCCTGTAAAAGTATACTATAATCTACCCATCAAATTTAAATTAGATGGAAGCATATCGACTGTGGCAAAAAAGACTTCTCCGATTGCTCCAGAAAACACCCCTTCCGCAGAGACCGAAAAGGAGCCCAGGTTTAAGGTGGTAGAGCAAATGCCGATGTTCCCAGGCTGTGAAAATACGGGTGATATAGACGCAGAGCGGGAATGTGCCATGAAGAAAATGTTAGAATTTATTTATAGAAATGTCAAATATCCCAAAATTGCCAGGGAAAATGGAGTAGAAGGAGTTGTCGTGATTCAGTACGTCATAGATAAAGATGGCAGTATAATCAATCCTAAAATAGTAAGAGAAATTGGAGGAGGATGTGGAGAAGAAGCGCTTAGAGTAGTAAGGATGATGCCCAAGTGGATTCCGGGAGTGCAAAGAGGAGAAACCGTAAAGGTGGACTTTAACCTGCCCATCAAATTTAGTTTAGAAAAGCGGACTAAGAAGAAACGAAAGAAATAAAAACTAAAAAAGTAGAGTCTAAATGCTCTGTTTTTATAACAGAATACTATACTTTGTGTATAGTCTTTTTATAAAACAAAAATAGCTTATGAAAATTTCCATTAAATTCCTGCTTTTTCCTCTTTTATTTTTAACCCTTTCTCATTGTGCAAAAGATAAACTGACTACAGAAGAATGCGAGCCTGCTTCCATAGGTAGTGGAGAGGAGATCTTTCAAGTAGTAGAAAATATGCCTGCGTTTCCTGGTTGTGAAAATACTGGGGATAAAACAGCATATCAAGCATGTTCCACGGAAAAATTGTTAGAATTTATTTATGAAAATGTGGAATATCCCAAAATTGCTAAAGACAATGGGATAGAAGGAACCGTCGTGATCAGATTTGTCGTGGATAGAAATGGAAATGTAGTTGAACCAGAAATAGTAAGAGAAATTGGAGGAGGCTGTGAAGAAGAAGCACTTAGGGTCGTAAAAATAATGCCCGTTTGGCACCCAGGAACGCAAAGAGGAGTACCGGTAAATGTTTACTTTAATTTGCCAGTTAAATTCAAATTATAATTGACCGAGTGACCTACTTAAAAAGAATGGACTAACCTAAAAAAATAATTCCAAACTCATCCCGCAGATGGCCTAGCCGCTAAAGGTTAAAGCGAAGGCTACACCATCTGCGGGATTTTTTTGTCCCATCGAAACCTAAAAAAATCGGCCAACTCTCCGAAATCCATCCGCTCCTTCGACCACAAAAACACCACTGCGGTTTTCCAAGTCCACCCTTTCATTCGCCGATACTTTTTGTATCCCAATTACTTGTCCCAGCCAATTATAAAAAGTCACTTGGTACTCCCCAAACTCCGGCAATTGAAAATGAATCGCGCCACTTTGCATCTGCCAATAAGTCTTCTCCAAAAGCACCTCTTCTTGCTGCACCGTTATGCAAGGAAAAGCCTCTTCCATCGCAAACAACATTTTATCCCAAGCCGCTTCATCTGCTCGTAGTTTCGAATATTCTTGTTCTAAATGTAAAAAATGTCCAGAACCCATCGTGGCATTTTGCGTACAAGCGTCCACACTATTATTGAGATAACGACCTTGGGTATTGGTGAATCCCAGTAAGCGATTCCAGTTGGTATCAAGATGCCCGATTTTAAAAGTAAGGGAATCGTCTGCTTGAGATAAACCGTCACGTATCCCGGCAACATAATCTTCTGCCGGAGTATCTCGACTGCCATTGCTCAGGATCAAATAAGGATCGGTCTCTTTTTTGCTAAAGCCATGTAGCTGCGCAAAATAAAGATCTGGGAAGTTCTCAAATAAAACTTCATTGCTTAGTTGAAATCCCGATTGATGATTGTGTGCGACGTCGGAGAGGCGATAAGCAGCCGAACTACCACAGATAGAAGTCGTACCCGAACAATCACTTGCTTCATGGGCATTGCAACGATGGGTGCCATTGAGAAAGTAAGCGTAAGTGTCGAGCCGCATATAAATATAAATTCCTTGTTTTCCAGTATTGAGATCTGCTATAGGGTGAGGAGATTGTATGACTAATCTGCGGCAAGCACTGGGTTTGAACACATAGGTACCCCAATAATTATTTCCCGCTGGAGCTTTGACAAGTAGATAGAATATTTGATCGGTAGAACTGGTATTATCCACAAAGCGATAAAATTCGTATTCCAATAAATTTGCAGCAATAGCAGCAGCATCGTAATCTTCGTCTACAATCATTTGTATTAAGGAACGCCAATCTGCAGCTTGCTCTATCGTTGGGTTTTGATAGTCTCCAGCAGCAGCAAGAGGGAGATTATTGATAACGTCGTTGATGCTTATTTCTAAACTTGCTGAGTTTATCGTTTGTGAAGAGAGCAGGGAAGAACATAGAGTGGCTAATAGAAAGAGGAATGTTTTCATGGGATTATTTTTTAGAGAATATTGGAAAAATCGAGCAATCAAGACGGAAGCTTTCTCCAATTTAAAAAGAACAGCAGGAATAATCTCTTTCAGAGATCAATATTTTATCAAAACCCCTCAATCCTCACTCCACCGAAAAGTATCAATCTTCAAACCTGCCAAATCCAGAACCCGGTCAATTACCGTAGCCGCCAATTCTTCAAAGTTTTTTGGATGACTATAAAAGGAGGGACTGGCCGGACAAATGATACCTCCCGCCTCCGTGATGGTTTTCATATTGTTGAGGTGAATCAAACTGTAGGGCGTATCCCGAGGAATCAAAATCAATCGACGACGTTCTTTGAGAATGACATCTGCGGCACGAGTGGGCAAGTCATTGGAAACGCCAGTAGCAATCCTGGCAAGCAGTCCCATCGAACAAGGACAGACGATCATCACGCCATACTGAGCAGAGCCAGAAGCAAAGGGAGCCATGAAATCATTTTTAGCATAAAAATCAAAATCATAGTCCTCGTAACTCTTATTGCCGAGTTCCAATTCCCAGTTGTATTTGGCATTATCACTCATCACGATCCCTACGGCGGCGACTTGATCCTTGATTTTGGTGAGCCGATCCAATAATACTTTGGCATAAATGGAGCCGCTAGAGCCACCGATTGCTACTACGATTTTGGTCATTTGACTTGTTATTATCCTGTTAAATGGAGCTTTATTGAAGTATGGAAGCTCACAAACTATTAAATTGCCGACAGATTCTAGTTGATTCTGGGCTTTTTTCCAACAAAATAACAGAAGGATCGTTATTATCGTTGAGTAAATCAGGCACAAAATTGGAGAATAATAATTTAGGGCTTGTTGAAAAGCACTGATAATTCGATAAATGCTTCACTTTGAAGTTTCGTCGCGTCCAATTTATGGTAAACGCAATGGCTTCGCAAAAAATAAAAATAATGATAAAAAAGATTGCACAGATTGGTTTTTTCCTGGCCATTACGGCCTTTATGTTCAGTTTTACCTTGGCTCCGGAAGCGAGTACGACGGAAGATCCTGTAAAGTGGTATACTTGGGAAGAAGCGGTAGAAGCCCAGAAAACGGCTCCTAAAAAGATGATGGTGGATGTTTATACGACTTGGTGTGGGCCTTGTAAAATGATGAGTAATAGTACTTTTAAAGATCCTAAAGTAGCAGCCTACCTAAACGAGCATTTTTATCCGGTAAAATTAAATGCGGAGATGAAGGAAGATATCGTTTATGATGGCAATACTTTTACTTTCCGGGCAGATGCTGGAAGAAGAGGCTTACACACCTTGGCTTATGCCCTTTTAGATGGCCAAATGAGATACCCATCTATCGTTTTTATGGATGAAAATATGCAGCGCATCACTATTTCTCCAGGATTTAAAAAAGCGAATGATTTTATGACTGAATTGGAGTATTGTGCGGACGGGCATTATGCCAATACTAAATTTGATGATTTTGTAGCGAAGAAAAAAAGTGGCGCTGGGGTACCAAAACCATAATCCTTTTAGAATAAAATCTAATAGCAATCCCAAATTTTGGAACATCCAGAATTTGGGATTGTTATTTTAGGGAAGGAGGGCAAGCTTTAACTTACAAACGCCCCAATTCCTTAGTAATACTTTTCAATTCCAGCTGAATTTCCTCTGCAACATCCAGAGAGTTGATCCCCGCCATTCGTACCGATAATTTGCTAATCGAATCCAAAAATTGTTTTTCGTATTCCAATTCCGTTCGAACCTGTTCCATGTGAGCAATATCCTCATAATGATCTTCCTGCAATTGACTGAGCTTCTGCTGTTTCACTTCCAATTCATCTGCCAACCTTTGGTTGTACAGCATGTTTTCTAATTTAGCACGGCAATTTTCGTAAAAAGAAATTTTGGTTTCCCGCAATTGCTGTTCTATTAAAAAAGCTTCCTGAATGCGTTTGCTTTCCTCAATGGATTTGGGATTGACTTCAAAGCCATTATGCAAGCGCTGTTCTAATTCCTTGATGTTTTGTTGGATATCCTTAATCTCAAGACGGTATTTGGCGATTTGTGCGGAACACTCGCTGATGAGTTTTTCTATTTTGCCTCCCACTGTTTTTCCTTGAGATTGGTCTCTTTTCCAATCCATGGCATAGCGGATAGCATAATAAACCACCCCGATCAGCGTCCCTACTGAAAGGAGAAAGAGAATCAATAAGGAAAATTGGCGAACAAAAAGACCAATGACCAAAACGGAAATTAAGAGGGCCATTCCAGTCCAAACGCCGAGATTATTATTTTCAGGTGCTTCTTTCATGAATTTTTGATCAACTATTTTAGTTTTGGTTTAAACAATTTAAATGGATTAATGTTTCCTAGATCCTAAGACATTATTCAACTCAAAATGTACTGTTTTTATAGGACTTGGGACTTTGAGTTAGAGGAAAAATAGCGAACTAATTTTTTCAAGCTTTCTCTTAGCAGAAGAAATTATGGTCTAAGAATATTAAAAATTGTTTTTGTTTATAGGTTTGAAGGGTATTTTCTATCGGGAAATACCCTTTTTTTCTTGTATGAACTCACCGATTGCCCTTAATTTTTACTAAAAAGAACATCCAAACTCGGCGGTAAAGTGTATTTTGCGGCCGTATTTTCAAAATACGTGATTTTTAAACAAGTTCTAAATTAATCGACTAGATCATCTCTTCGAATAGCCGTAAAAGCCATTTAATACACTTCATAGATGAACATTCTTCAGAAAATCCAGGAACAATACATCGAGGAATTTACTAACAACATTCCTTTTGATGAGTTTTTACTCAATATCTTGGTAGTCGCCTTGCTCGTAAGCTTGCTGCGCTGGTTCTATATCCGCTATGGAAGTGCCATCTCCAATCGGAGAAAATTTTCCAATAATTTTCTCCCGCTGGCACTAGGAACGGTTTTGATCATTATGATTGTCAAATCTTCCATCGCCCTTTCTCTAGGCTTGGTAGGAGCTTTGTCGATTGTCCGATTTCGGGCAGCGATCAAGGATCCAGAGGAATTGACGTATCTCTTTATCGCTATTGGTTTGGGATTAGCAGGTGGAGCCAATCAACCGATTTTGGCCATCGTTGCTTTTAGTGTGATTACCTTCTTATTGTTTTTGCACAAGGTTTTTACTTCCAAAGAAAACTTCCAACAAGAAGATCGAATGTATGTCAATATCACTACAGATGTAGAAGATCTTGGACACATTACTAAGACCTTAACGGATGTTTTCCCTTATGTAGAACTCAAGCGATTGGATACCTTAGAGGAAGGACTTGATTTGTCTTTTATTTGTAAAGCAGAAAGCATGGATCAAATCAGTAAAGTCAAAGATGCCGTTAAAGCACTTTCTAGCAGTACTCGATTGTCTATTGTCGATCAACCTGATTTGATTCTCTAATCGGTATTCTAAATAAATTCCACCTCGGATAAAATAACCTATTGATCTTTCCGCTCACTACCTGAAATTGAAACTATGATTATTGCGGATAATAAACCACGGAAAAATTTCTTTAGCAAAAATGGACTCCGAATTTTTTTTGCTTTACTCTTCCTTCCTATTGCCCTTTATTTTTTAATTCCATTAGTTCTACAATGGAATAGCCATACCCGTCCGGAGGCCATTTACTTTGATGCTGAGACGACTTGGGGAGGATCTTTTATTTCTAATGGACAGTTTTTCGATGGCGCGAAAATGCAAAGCGAAGAGGAAGCGCATAGTGGTCAATATTCTTATAAAGTACCGCTTGCTGAAGGCATGGGATATGGCCTGTCTGGAAAAACGACCGACCTGGAAACTGGAAAAAGTTATCGAGCAACGGTTTATTTTAAATCGGAGAATAAAAATATGACCGCGGGAATAGCCGTACAAGGAGAGGACCCCGAACGTTTTTATGTTGCTACGGAAGAAGTCGCTGAAATAGATTTTATTAGTGGCTGGAGAAAGGTGGATTTAGATTTTACTATTCCTTTAGAACCCCTTATGAAGGAGTTTGAATACTTTGTTTATACCAATGGCCAAGCGATCGTTTACTTTGATGATTTAGAAATCATAGCCCTCGATAAATCCACTTTGGAAAAAGAAAAAAATACAAAAGCAGATAAAGATTTTGAGCCCCGCCTATTAAAGCTAAACCTATCGGATAAGGCATATGCAAAAATCAAAGCAAAGCGGGATGCTGCCAAAGAAAAAGGCATGCTGATGACGGATGCGGAAAGTTGGGTGAAAGCCAGCTTGGAAGAAAACGAGGAAAGAGTACCAGTAAAAATTAGACTAAAAGGAGATTGGGCGGATCACCTGGATGGAGACAAATGGTCTTTTAGAGTAAAAGTGAAAGATCCTTATTCCTGGAATCGTTTGGTAGTATTTTCTTTACAGACTCCTTTTGCGCGTTATTTTGCAGATGAATGGGTGCTTCATAAACTTTGGGAAATAGAAGATGTATTGACGACTCGTTATGATTTTGGAAGCTTAACGCTCAACGATAAATCGCTTGGTGTTTATGCCTATGAAGAGCATTTTGACAAACAATTATTAGAATACAAAAATCGAAGAGAAGGGCCCATTATCCGTTTTGTAGAAGATGGCCTGTGGGATTCCCGGCATGTTGCTTATTCTTCTGGTTATGGTGCTTATGCACCTGCCATTGCCGAATTAGAAGTAGCGGATATCCAACCTTTTAAAGAAGGCCGAACCGCAGCTAATCCAAAGTTGAAAGCAGATTTTGAAATCGCCCGAACCCTGCTCCATCAATACCAAATCGGAGAAAAAGGAGCAGCCGAAATCTTTGACCTTGAACGCCTCGCAAAGTATTATGCCATCTGCGATTTGATGGGCGCACACCATGCCTTTCATTGGCACAACCAACGTTTTTATTTTAATCCAGTCATCGGAAAATTAGAACCTATTGGCTATGATGGTCATAGTGGAAAAGCACATCATTTGCCTTTTTTACTGGGGCAAGCAGCGATTAGATATAGCCGTTATGAATACGTTTCGATCATCAAGAGATTGGTAGAAGATGAAGATTTTTTAAAGCCCTACCTCAAATATTTAGAGATTTATACTTCTCCAGATTACTTAGAATCGGTATTGAAAGAATTGGAAGATGGACTCCAAAAGAGAGAACGCTATATCCAACAAGAATTTCCAACTTATTCTTTTGATAGAAACGCCTTACGCCAAAGGGCAGAAAAAGCCAGGATAGAATTGATGCCTTATAACGATCATTCTGTCAAGGCTTATTGGAAAGAGGAGGGCGATAAAAAGTCTACCTTGATTTTGCGTAGTTTTCACGAAATGCCACTGGTGTTTTTAGGGACCGGAAAAAATCGGAAGCGAATGGCTTTTCCCTTGGAGGAGTCTCGGATATTGTCTTCTTATTATTATGGTTATGCTGCGAAGAGTCATGAATTTGCGGTGCCAGAAGAAGCGCGTTATGTTTTTTATAAACCCTATGGTATTGATACTTTGTTTACCAGTCCTATTTCAAGTTGGGCCGCTCAGTACCAAGTCGTACCTGCGCAAGAATTGGCTCCGAAGGAGGCCCTGAAGAGCAATGAATGGTATGAGGTGCAGAATCAGATAATCCGTTTTAGAAAAGGGAGTCATCAGATTGATCAAGATGTGATTGTTCCGTCAGGATATAAGGTTTTTATCAATGCAGGGACACAATTGGATTTTCAAAAAGGGGCAAAATTTCTGTCCTATTCTCCCGTAAAAATTCAAGGTAATTCTGATCAACCTGTCAGGATTATTTCTTCCGATGAAAGTGCCAATGGTTTTACCGTCTTGCAGGCAGAAGGTTTGTCTGAAATGAGCTATGCGATATTTGATCATTTCAACACCTTATCGGATCGGGGATGGCAACTAACAGGAGCGGTTACTTTTTATGAAAGCGATGTGAATATTGACCATTGTATTTTTGAAAACAATCATTGTGAAGATGGATTAAATCTCGTGCGGTCTGATTTTTATATGGAAGAAGTCACGGTTCGCTATGCACCATCTGATGGTTTTGATGCTGACTTTTGCAAAGGAACAATCCGCTCTTGTTATTTCGAAAACACCGGTAATGATGGGATTGATTTCTCGGGAAGTCAGATCACGATCGAATCTTGTTTTATGAAGAGCAATGGCGATAAGGCCATCTCTGTGGGAGAAGATTCAGAAGTTAGAATAGAACTAGCCAAAGTGGATGGTGCGGTAATCGGTGCGGCTTCTAAAGACCTTTCCTATTTAAAAATTAAGGTCATTGATCTGAAAAATTGTAACCAAGGTTTTGCGGCTTATCAAAAGAAGCCTGAGTATGGGCCGAGTACTATTGAGGTAGGGAAATATTATGAGAAGGACGTTAAGTATTTGCATACGATTGCTCCGGGTTGTACTTTGCTCTTAGTGGATAAAACGATTTTGGGGACGGGGAAATAGTGGGGAGGTTTGGTTTGTTGTCGTTTTGGATACCCTGTCTTGGTCTCGCGTCTGCGGGCAAAACTAGCGTGTGTATTATGGATGAATGTCATCAACTTAGTGCCTACCTTCAAGATAGGCTCTACGTTGAACGCGAATAAAATCAACTAAAAGTCTCTTCTTCTCAACCCAGCTCTTTCCTTAAGTTGATGGCATTCGTATTATGGATGTATATTTATTGTGAGCAATAAGACAAACGAAAAATAATGAAAGTTGCAATCTTTTCGGATATACACGGAAAAATATTACTTCCCTTCAAATTAGTTGACCTCTATCAAAAAGGGACAAATGAAAAAATTGATTTTATATTACAATGTGGAGATATGGGATGTTATCCGAATATTGATAATTTGGACAAAGCAACAATTAAACACGCGAAAAATGATAGGGACGAATTAGGTTTTTATGATTACTTTGTAAAAGACATTCCTGAAATCAGGATTTTTTTAGACAAATTAAACATTGATATGATTTGTGTAAGAGGCAATCACGAAGACCACGAATATTTAGATAAATTAGAAAAAGAATCTAAAGAATCAAGATTTTCGATAGATATCTATAACCGTGTCTTTGTATGTAAAACTGGATATAAGCAAGAACTAAAACTTGGTGAAGAAACTTTAAATTTTGTTGGTGTCGGTAGAATTGGAGATAGAAAGGAACGAACAAATAATCGATTTATTCAGGAATACGAAAAAAAGAAAATCAAAGAACTAATAAAGGAGAATAAAGACATATTCGATTTACTAATTACCCATGACAAAGATGATAGCAGTCAAAGAGGTTATGGAATGAAAGAAATCAGAGAACTTTTAGATAATGTGATTTTCAAATACCATTTTTATGGACATACAGGAGAGCCATACAAGGAAGAGATTTATGCAAATGGCATCACTAATTCTATTAAAATTAGAGAAGCAGAATTTAACAATAGTGGAATATTAGAAAAAGGTTCAATGATTATTCTTGAAAAAGTTAACTCTGATATCTCTGTAAAAATAGTTGACCCAAGATTAACTAATAAGTTAACCAAATTTAATTGGAACATTTAAAAAACTACTGCTTACAATAAAATGCATAACATCCATGCTTCCCATTACGGTCAGCACGGTGTATGCACCGGGCGTTTTGTGAACCTTTCATTGAAGCGCCTTTAGGTGCGGCACTGTTTGTCGCACAGGAAGGAGTGTGGTATTAAGCGCCTTTAGGTGCGGAACTGTTTGTCTCACTTTTGTTGGGTATGAATTTTTTTTGATCTTGTGGGGCTTCGTTGATTTTAGTATGGGAGAGGTAAGTAGAAGGTAGTAGGGCTTTGGGGAGCCTCCCGTCCGCTTTAGTTCGTTATCACTCATGGACCTCCTGCGTCGGTCTCGCGGTTCCTTCGCTTGAAGCATTAGTTCGGCAGAGCCTCATGAATCTCCTTCGTCGATTTGTCATGCTTCACCCCTTTGGGGAGCCTCCCGTCCGCTTTCGCGGTTCCTTCGCTTGAAGCATTGTCATGCTTCACCCCTTTGGGGAGCGCTCAGTCATCCTTAAGCGCCAAAAATCTCCCTTTCCGAATTGGAATATTGTAGATTAGTGGGAAAGATAAAAACAAAGGCAACATAAATAAATAACTAAAAGGCACTTGAAAGAAACCATAGAAAATCAGCAGGTAGAATTTAAGCGCAATGATCAAGTACATCTTTATATTCAATCCTTTCTTTCTCCAGAAAAAGTAACCCAGCAAAATCAGACCCGCCGCGAATAGACAGACCAATTGATGAATCATTTTATTCAAAGCTAATTTCTCTTCGATACTTCCCTCGGCCAATTCATAAAAATAAACGGCAAAGCTCAATCCA
>CALLVY010000645.1 GCA_938015925.1 uncultured Saprospiraceae bacterium | reverse complement strand
GGGCCGTCTTTAGAATGGTTCCTCCGCGGTGAATGATATTGCCCACATCTCTGGCTTCGAGGCGCATAAGATCACCATTGATCATTCCGTCATAACCACGTCGAATTCCGTAGATGTGTCAGTTGTGAAAAGTAGCTGTTCTGACTACTGCGCGGATGGCAGCGTTCATTCCAGGGGCATCACCTCCTGAGGTAAAAACAGCAATTCGTTTGATATCGTTAGTCATAAATACTTTTACCGTTGGGACTTTTAATAAAAATGATTGATCCAGCTATAGATATTTTAGAGGCTATGCTTCCGTTTCCTTTGGAGAAGTTCGGAGGTGAAATTTGACCAAATTGTCAATTGGCTTTTGAATAATCTTGCCCATTTCCATTCCTCTTTCTTTCAATACCAATTGCATAACTTCTCGAAAATGATACACCACCGAGCCAATAAAATGTACCGGATGTTTGAGGTGATTATCATATTTTCTGACGTGCCGATCAATAAATTCAGCAAAGCAATCAAAAACTAATTTTTGAACAAAAAGATGGTGCTTATAGTTGGATAAAAATTTAGCGAAGGAGGCAAGATAAACATTAGCTGGCGAATCCCCATAAATTTGATTTAAAATTGCTTTTTTTCCTCCAGGGAAAGTACGTTCAAATTCCATTTCAAGATCCTCTGGTAATTCGCGGTAAAAATAGGCCTGAATAAGTTTCTTTCCTAAATGCGAACCACTGCCTTCATCACCAACCAGATAGCCTAAGTTGGAAACATTATCGGTGATTTTTTTTCCATTGTATTCACAAGAGTTAGAACCGGTACCAACGATGCAGGCTACTCCCGGATCATGGAAACAGGTGGCTCGCGCCGCAGCCAATAGATCATGCATGACTTCTATCCGGGCATTGGGAAAAATTTTCTGTAGCCCCGTCTCAATGACTTTACAACGAATGGGGCTGGAACAGCCTGCACCATAAAAATAGATCGCTTTTGCGGCTTCGACCGGTACTTGTTGCACAAATTCTTTTCTCAATTCCGCTGCAATCTCCTCCGATGAAATGTAAAATGGGTTGAACCCAATCGTATGAAGCAATTCATGATTGCCGTGATTGTCTATAATTTTCCAATCCGCCTTGGTCGAACCACTGTCTACTATAATGAGCATACTTTGAGCTTGAAGGTTATTGAATTTTAGATATTATTTCAACTTGAAATAGTGAAATGCTAAGGTAGTGTATTGAAAACACTAAGTAAGCTAATTTTACTTACTTTTTTCAAAAAAATCAAGATAAAAGCTGAAGCATTTGAAATAATACAAATTTGAATAAATTTCTGAAAATGAATTAAGTACTTGGTTTACAGGACTTAAAATATTAGTAAAAATAAGGCTATTAAGTTTAAAACAAAAAGTTTGTAAAATGATTTGCTTTTTAAACACAAAATGTTTTAAATTTGTCAGGACAAGGAATTATATGTTTTAAAAATTTTACAAATATGCGCCATTCAATATTACCAGATCTCATCCGCCCACAATTAGATTTTTCAGCACTTCCAGAGCTGGTTCACAAGTATTGGTTTCGACTAATTCTGATTGGTTTGGGAGTTTATGTCTTACTCGTAAAAGATGTCAATTTTCAATTTTCCCTGAATTCTGCTCCGGTTACACCAGCGACTGAAATTCCCGATAATTTCTGGGAAGAGGAAGTGGCCACTCCAGTCAAAAATTCCAAGAATCCAGGAACGGAAGCTGCGGCCATGGAAATGTCCATGATGAGTGGTTTGGGAACAACAGTGATGCCTTCGGCAAAACCGGCCATTGCGAAAGCTGCGCCGGTGAGTACTCCTAAAGTTAAAAAGAACCTTGCAAATAACTTTTCTAATCTTACTTTTATTATGAGTCCCACTTATGCGAGCCGGCATAATATTCCGGAAGAAGTTGTTCGGGAAAAGAAACGCAAATGCAATTTTTACGTGCAACGTTTTGCCCCGGTTGCGATTTCTGAAATGAAGAAATTTGGAATACCTGCGAGCATTACTTTAGCACAAGCACTTTTGGAAAGTAATGTTGGAGAAAGTCGTTTGACCAAGGCCAATAAAAATCATTTCGGCATCAAATGTTTTTCGCAAAAATGTAAAAAAGGTCATTGCGCTAATTTTACCGATGATACCCACAAAGACTTTTTTAGAGTCTATCAAAGTGCTTGGGAAAGCTATCGCGCGCACTCTGGTTTTTTACAAGGTAAACGTTACCAGCATCTAAAAAATCTTGGCCCAAAAGATTATAAGGGCTGGGCAAATGGTTTGAGTAAAGCGGGTTATGCAACGGATAAAAAATATGCAGAAAAATTGATAAAGATTATTGAGACTCTTGGTTTGGATAAGTATGATGCTTAATAAAGAAGCTGTTTAAAAAAATAGTCAGGTCACTTCTGATAGTGGTGACCTGACTATTTTATTTATCATTACTTGTGACTAATTTTTTACGATCTTCCTCGCTTTCTTTTCCTTGTTTTTAGTTTTCTTTTTGGCATTTCCCCTTCCTTTTTTTTCCTTTCTTTTTTCTTCTTTTACCAAATTACATTTGCTTAATTCATTATTGGTTTATACTTAATAACAAATTATTTGTAAAAAAAAGAACATTGTATTAAACAATATCCTTACTTGTCGGTTTCCTTCACATAATTTCATACGTATATAATTATTGGCGCAAGCTGAAAAGCCAAAATAGAGTAAGCACCTAATTTATAATTTAAACCAAATAGTAATGAAAATCTTAAATCTACGATCCGTGTTAGCGATGCTAACACTAGCCATCCTATTCACTGCATGTACAAAAGAAACTTCAACGATAGAAGCGGTTCAGGCACCAGACTTAAATGCCCTTGCACAAGAGATCAATGCAAGCCCTGAGTACAAAGTTGTACAAGAAATCCGGGTTTCTATCTTTGAAGAATTGGCTGAATTTTACACAGAAAATAAAGAAGCAATAGATGCTGACCAATCTGTTTTCGATAATTTCGTAAGTTCTAATGCTAGTTATAACAATGAGTTACGGGATGCTACGGAGCAATTAAAAGCGAAGTTTAGCACACTGAATACTTTGACAGAACAAGAAGTAATAAGTGTATTTGAAATAGCAGATAAGGGAGCGATGGCGGACATACAATTGAGCCAATCTTGCTGGGATTTTTGCCATGATCAATACTTAGCTTGTGATAGTACTTGTTATGCTAGATACTTATACTTTCCTCAATTTACCTACCACGATTATTTAGCTTGCAATGGTAACTGTGTACTTTTTGTTTTTAATACTTGTTTAGATTTGTGCTAGTCATTAATTAATAAGAGCAACTTGAAATAAGTTTCATTAAAGAAGAAGCTAGCTGTAAAGTAAATACAGTTAGCTTCTTTTTTTTGCATTTTTTTGGATAAATTATTTTCAATAAAAAAGAGAATTGAAAATTAAATTTTTTTTGATGTAGTAGAAAAAAGAAAATTTGGAGAGCTAAATAATCGCGCTATTTAAACTCATAAAAACGAGTACTAAATTTAGAAATTTCCGGCTTCTTTCCAGGCACATCCCAAAAGCCATCATAGCGAATATACTCCGGTGCATATTCTCCATTCAATTGAATCAATTCGATTTCCATTTTAACATCAAAATCAAATAAGGCGCCACTATATGCCAATTGATAATTTCGAGCAATCACCTGGAAAGTACTTTTGTCAAAATAAGTTTCGAGAAATTTGATAACCGTTTTATCTTTTTTCTTTTCTTGAAAAGCTTCTTTAACGACCGCAGTAAATACATAGCAATCTTGACCCGCACGATATTGTCTACTGCTAATTTTAAAATCATAATAAGGAGCCATCTCAGGATCGAAGATCGCGGTGCGATTGCCAATGATCGGAATGTCTGCTTTGCTACCCGGTTTAAAAATGAGCTTCTTTAATTCCTGAACATGTTTGCTCATCCCTTTGGCCGCATTTTCTTTACCTACGGCTCTGCTTGTTTCGCAATGCCGCTTAGGAGTAAAAAATAAGCGATCATACAATTTGGCCGTATAGTACTTGTAATCTCCTTTTCTCTTATAAAACTTTCCTTCTACCTCTGTATCCAAAACATTCATTTCCCGACACAATCCTTCTGCCAACTGTTGAGTCTTACTTTGATAATGTGCTTTGGCTTCACCATTCTTAGCAAACATCTCTATATCATTCTCTGATAAATAGGAGAGGAAGCGTAGATTTCTAAATGCCAAATAAAAGGATTCATCATTGCGAACCATCGACACAAAATCATCGACATTAAATCCCGACCGAGTGGCCGTGACGACTAAAGAGTCTAAGTAGACAATTCCTCCAAAATCTCCAAAATCATAGGTCGTCGTATCTACCTGCGCCATCGAAAGATGAGAGCCTAGTATGGAAAGCATGAGGAAATAAAATCTAAGCAGGAATCTTTTCATATCCACAAAGAACGTAAATGTCATCGGATTCTGTATTATAATTATCTTTTATTTTACTCATTCGTAAAATTCTTGCTATACTAATTGATTCTTTTTTGATTCGATTGGTGAATAGTTGCCAGGAATAGCATTGAGCTCTTATTCTAGCGTATTTCCAATTGATTTCTCCTTGCTTTTCTTTATATTTCGATCCCCAAGATTCAGAACTTTAACATTATTCAACTTTACCTCCTAAATCTATCTCAATGAGATCAATTCTTTTGCTTTTACTCCTTTTTACAATTGCTTCCTGTACGGATCCCAAGCCACAACACGAAGCGGATGCAAAAACAGACGAAGCTAAGCACCACTAAGCGGCTGGAGATTTTAATTGGAATCCAGAGAAATTTGCAGATGTTCGCATCATTCGATACCAAATCCCGGGTTTCGATAAATTGTCATTGTCTCAGAAAAAACTGGTTTACTATCTGACTCAAGCTGGCTTAGCAGGAAGGGATATTATCTACGATCAGAACTATCGACACAATTTGGAAATCCGTCATTGCTTTGAAAAAATCATTGCCAATTTCGCTGGAGACAAAAGTTCATCGGATTGGAAAGCATTTATGGTTTATGCCAAAAGAGTATTTTTTGCGAGCGGGATTCACCACCATTATTCAAAAGACAAGTTTCCCACCAACTTCAATCGGGACTATTTCGATGGTCTTTTAAAAGCCAGTAATACTTCACTTTCCGATGATGCGCTTCGCGCTATCTTCGATCCGGAAGTGGATGCCAAGAAGGTAAACCTCGATCCTGATAAAGGACTTGTCGCGGGATCTGCCGTTAATTTTTACGATCCAGGAATCACTGAAAAAGAAGTGGATGCTTTTTATAAAAAAAGAATGGCAGATAAAGATCCCCAAGAACCCATTTCTTACGGACTCAATTCCAAATTGGTGAGATTGCCGGATGGTAGTTTAAAGGAAGAAGTGTATTCTGCGAATGGCCTGTATGGAGCTTCAATCAAAGAAATTCAAAAATGGCTAAGGCTTGCTTCTGGCGTTGCCGAAAATGATGCTCAAAAGAAAGCGCTTGACCTGTTGGTAGAATATTATGAAAATGGAGATTTGAAAAAATGGGACGAGTATAATATCGCTTGGGTCAGCGCGACCGAAGGAGATATCGATTACATCAATGGTTTTGTAGAAGTATACGAAGATCCAAAAGGCTATAAAGGTACCTACGAAAATATTGTTCAAATCAACGACTTTGCGGCCTCCGACCGCATGGCTATTGTGGCACAAAATGCCCAATGGTTTGAAGACCAATCGACCATCATGAAAGCACATAAGAAAGATAAAGTGGTCGGTATTTCTTACAAGGTCGTCAGTGTAGCAGGGGAAGCGGGAGATGCTTCTCCTTCGACACCCATCGGTGTCAATTTACCGAATGCCGATTGGATTCGTTCCAATCATGGTTCAAAATCAGTAAGTCTTGGTAATATCGAACATGCTTACGAAATGGCAAGTGGCCCGGGAATGTTGGGCGAGTTTGCCCACGATGAAGAAGAAATAGCTCGGATCAAAAAATATGGAACGCTTGCAGGAGGAATGGCTACGGCTCTACACGAGGTTATTGGTCATGCTTCTGGAAAATTAGAAGCTGGAGTGGGGACGCCAAAGGAGACTTTGAAAAGTTATGCTTCGGCTTTGGAAGAAGCCCGTGCTGATCTGGTCGCTTTGTATTTTATCCCAGACCAAAAAATGCAGGACATTGGCTTGATCCCCAATGCTGATGTTGCTAAGGCAGAATACGATGATTTTATGCGCGCCGGTTTGATGACTCAATTGCGTCGCTTAGAACCGGGACAAAATATTGAAGAAGCGCATATGCGGAATCGACAATTGATAGCAGCCTGGGCTTATGAAAGAGGTTCGAAGAACGGAGCGATTGAAAAAGTAGTTCGAGATGGAAAGACTTATTTCAATATCCTGGATTATGATAAAATGCGTGCGCTCTTTGGAGACTTATTACGGGAAGTGCAGCGGATAAAAAGTCAGGGCGACTATGAAGCAGGAAGAGCTTTGATTGAAGATTATGGAGTAAAAGTTGACCCCGAGATTCATGCAGAAGTTTTGCTTCGTTCCAAGCCTTTAAATATTCCTCCTTATGGTGGTTTTATCAATCCTGAACTTGTTCCGGTAAAAAATGCAGATGGAGAAATTACAGACATTAAGGTAGAATATCCAGATGATTTTATTGGGCAGATGTTGGATTATGCCAAAAGGTATTCTTTCTTGAAATAAAAAGAGGAGAGGAGGGGAAAAGTAAAGGTACTTTTGTCCTCCTTTTTTTTTCAGACTTTGCAAGTGCCAATCTCCGGAGGTCTTAAACCATTGACGGAAATTAAAAAATCCAGACGGATACTTTGTCCATCTTTTAATTTCAAATGTTCCACTTTATCAAGGATAAAAAAATCAACAATCTTAGATTGAACCTGCTGTGGATTTTGTTGTTCATCCTTGTATAGAATATCCACCAAAGTTCTTTTGGTAGCAAATGCTTCCAAGACATCGTAATAATTGCAATCGATTGGAATATATTTCTTTGGTAACAAATTAAGTGCTTTTGGAAAAGGTTCTTTCTGGTTCTTTTTAGTTTGAAGAGGCACAGAATAAGAAAATTAATAATGACTTTAGACTTACAACAATCATTTGGCCAGCTTTGTTCTACCTTCGTCAATGACGAAAGGTTGGTTGGAGAATTGTGGGCAGAAATCGTCGTGCATTATTCTGCGAAAAATCGTCATTATCATACTTTGGCGCATGTTGAGAATCTATTACAGCAAGCGATTACTTTTCAGGAGGCCATCGAAGATTTTGAAGTTTTGCAGTTTACGATTTGGTACCACGATATTATTTATAATGCCACTCGCAAAGATAATGAATGGCAAAGCGCTGAAAAAGCAAAGATCCGATTGGCACAATTAAACTTGAATGCGAAGAGAATAGAACGTTGTGCAGAACAAATTCTGCTGACCCAAACGCATCAGGTGGATCATGCTCCTTTGGACGATCAATATTTGATCGACTTTGATTTGTCCATTTTAGGTAGGGATTGGGATACTTATGAGGAATATGCAAAACAGGTTAGAAAGGAATTTAAAATTTATCCCAAATTCTTATATCGAAAAGGAAGAAAAAAAGCCTTAAAAGCTTTTTTGGCCAGGCCAAGGATTTATGCTACGCCACTTTATTATGAAAAATTCGAAGCCAATGCCCGAGCTAATTTGCAAAGGGAAATGGATAAGCTTTGAACTCAAAAAATGAGATTTACAATTAAAAAAAAAGTATAGAATTCACCAAAATAATAATCACTTTTTAATGAAAAGACAAGCAGAAATACTTCGGATTACTCGAAAAAATATCCTCAAATTGGCTTCCGGTTTATCAGAGGAACAACTCAATAAAATACCAGAAAATTTTAACAATAATATCGCCTGGAACCTGGGGCATCTCGTGGTTACCCAGCAACTATTGTGCTACAAGCTATCCAATTTGCCTTGCAAAATTTCTCAGGAAATGATCGATAAATACCGCAAAGGATCTAGCCCTCAAGGAAAAATAGAAATGGAAGAAATTGAAGAAATCAAAGCTTTGTTGTTTAGTTTAATTGACGCTACGGAAGAAGACTATTCCGCAGGTCTGTTTAAGGAATACAAAGAATACACCACGAGCTATAATGTCACGCTCCATTCTTTTGAAGAAGCTTTTAATTTTAATAATCTGCACGAAGGACTTCACTTGGGCTATTGTATTGCATTGAAAAAGGTACTTTAAACTTTAGAATATTTCCAGAAGAAAAGCGTTTCTCTAAACTGGAATTCTCGTGCTAAAACGGGTGGTCAAAATTGTTGGATCACCCGTTTTAAATTATTATCCTCCAATAGCTTCTTCCTCCTTCCATAAATTCCGTACTTTAGGGAAGCTTTTAAATGAATGACCAAACTTCTATTTACATGAAAAAACTGTTACTACTGTGCACCTGCCTTTTTCTCTTAGTCAATACCCAGGCACAAAATAAAAGGTACAAGGAGGCTATTTTCCCTTCCTCAACGGTTACGACTGACCTCGTTTACGAAACTGCTCCTTTTCTCAATTTTCCATACCTCAATGAAGCCTTCACTTCTGCTGATGACCTCATCATGGATATCTACGAACCCACTGGAGATGTCCATAATTTACGTCCTGTCATTTTATTTGTCCATGCGGGTGGCTTTGCGCTAGGCAATCGAAACCACGATGACATGGTCGCCTTCTGTGATTCCTTTGCCCGAATGGGCTATGTCACCGCTACGATTGATTATCGGAAAGGTTTTTATGCTTTGTCCAATGCAGAGATGCACGCTACGCGCGCCGCTTACCGAGGATTACAAGATGGCCGTTCCGCCATCCGTTACCTGCGCGCCAATGCTGCTGCCTATGGAATTGACCCGAGCAAGGTGTACATCGCTGGGAGTAGTGCCGGCGCCTTTGTGGCTCTGCACAGCATCTATATGACCGACCCCAGTGAAGTGCCCGCAGATGCAGCAGAAGTAAATTATTCCAATATCATTTTTCCATTTTTTTATACGGCTCCAGATTTAGGACCGGTAGATCGAGGGAGCAACCTGGGCCAAAGTGGAACGCCTAATGCGGTGATTTCCTTATGGGGAGCGGTCAATGATTTGGCTTTGATTTCTCCGGGAGATGCACAACCTATTTTCTTAGCACATGGTTCTTCTGATTCCACGGTGCCTTATGATTCAGGATCTCCTTTTGGTGTTGGAATTTTTCCAACCGTTTATGGCAGCAATCTGATCAATAATACTTTAACCACCAATGGTTTTACCAATAAAGAAACCTACTTACTTGCCAATGAAGAACATGAGTTCTACGGCACCGACAATGGCACCTGGTCTAATGGAACGGGTGGCAATATGCATTGGGACAGCATCCTAAATAAATCTTCCGATTTCCTCTGGCTACAACACAAACCGACGGTGGATTTTACTTTTACCCCAACAAACTTGACCCTTGCTTTTACCGATCAAACGCCTGGTGCGATTTCCTGGTCTTGGGATTTTGGAGATGGGAATACAAGTAGCTTGCAAAACCCAATTCATACCTATGCGACAGAAGGAACTTATGATGTAAAGCTTTTAGTGCAAAACAATATTTTAAGTTGTGATGAGCTAGAAAAATCTGTTGATGTGATTTTTGCTCCGCTTCCTTTAAGTTGGGTCCGTCCTCTGTTGGCAGAATACCGAAATGGAGCAACTGCTTTATCCTGGACGGTGACAGACCAATTTCAAAATGAACGTTTTGTGATTGAGCACAGTGTGGATGGTCGCGTCTTTTCTTCCATTGGAGCATTGGCCCTTGGAGAAAATGTTTTTACGGAAAAGACTTATTATTATGAACATGCTAGTCCTGTCTTTGGAACTAATTATTACCGGATTGTTCAAGTGGATTGGGATGGTACGTTTTCCTATAGTTCGATAGCGGTAGTAACTGTTGGGAAAACGGAATCTTCTTTTTCCTTTTATCCCAACCCTACCGTAGATCGGATCAATTTGAGTTCCAATCAAGAGGAAGCCCAATGGCTAGATTTATATTCCATGCAAGGAGTTTTATTGAAGTCTTTCTTGCTAGTAGGGCAGGGGCAAATGGATTTACATGGATTGCCTTCCGGAATGTATTTGCTTCGAAATCGTACGCAGGGAGAAGGACAAAGATTATGGGTCAGTCCTTAGGTGATTTTTAAAAAGAACTAAAAAACTAAATGGAATCCACCCGAATCAAATTTAGAGATAGAACCAGAGCATTGATCAGAGCAATTGCTGTTCAGCCCAAGGCCATGCAAATGGAATTCTTTGGGTATCAAAAGGTAGAGCTTTTAGAGGAAAGGATGGGGCGTATTCTAAAACGATTTGAAGATTCCCAATTAGATTATCGAACCTTCGATTTGCTGGAAAAAGAAACGAATCAAGTGATTGGTAGTTGTGGTTTTCACAATTGGGTAGTTGATCATGACCGCGCTGAAATTGGCTACGAATTACACGCACCATATCGAGGGCAAGGATACATGCGCGAAGCGATGAGTCAAATTTTGCCTTTCGCTTTTTCCGAAATGAACTTGAATCGCATCGAGGCTTTTATTGCTCCAGAGAATATCAAGTCCATTCAATTGGTAGAGCATTTTGATTTTGTAAAAGAAGGAGTGGTCAGAGGGCATTATAAAGTAGGAGCGGTGTATGAGGATTCGATTTTGTTTTCTTTGTTGAAAACGGATTAGTGATTTGAAAGTGTTGTTAACCCGAGAAGTAAAAATCCAAAACACCGCTAAATCAGAAAGGAATTCTAATCTAACGATGTCTCGGTCTGTTGACGAAGGTCAACAAGTAAGGCTAAAGTGAAAGTAATCTTTTGTCAAAAAAAACAGAACTTACCATTAACTGTTCTAAAACTTGATGACAGAAGTCTCCTATTTACTCCGTCGCTTTAACCATCTTCTTACTATCAATAACTTGTCCGTCTACCACCAAAGAGTAAGTGTAAACTCCTTGACTCAAACGCGATCCAAAAACTTGAACCGATCCTTTTCCACCAGTCAATAATTCAACTGATTTGATGATTTTTCCGTATTGATCAAAAAAGTGGATTTGTGCTTTTTCAAAGCTTCTTGGCAAATCATATCCAATGCTGGTTTCCTCTGCAAATGGATTTGGAACGTTTTGATCCAATACAATTCGGAGACTATTTTCTAGTTCCACTTGCTGAGAACCTGGTGAGGTATCCTTCGTGTCTTTTGTCGTTAAGAGTTCTTCCAACTGACTGAGTCGTTCTTCCATTTGCTTGACCGTATTTTCCAAACCAAGAATCTCTTCTTGTTGTTCTTTATGTCCTTGAATCAAAATTGGAATCAATGCGCTATAATTAACTGCCTTAAAATCAAGTGCCTCATGGGCCACTCGGCCGTTTTCATCTCTCTGTTCTGGATGACGAACGTCTTTGACTAATGCAGGCAATACCAATTCCAACTCTTGAGAAATCAATCCATACTGTGGTGCATCAGACAATCCAATCTGAGGATATTGTTCCGTTTTAAAATCGTAGGATTTAGGAGTAAGTTGTTCTAAAATATCAGATGCATCTCTAAGGTCTTGTACGTTCTTTTTGAGTTGTAGATCAGAAGGTTCCCAAGTACTGGCATAAACTCCAGGACCTGCAATATAAGCGGCAATGTCACCAGGGCCATTGGCTTCTGCCCATACCCCATAATTCATACCGCCACTTTTAGCTTTAAAATAACCGCCAAAGCAAGTCTCCGGAGTTGAAGTCGAATTGACAATAACTTCTCCATAAACACCATACTGAGTGGAAGCATTGGTTTGGCTTCTCGTCACTGCTTTTACACCGTAATGTTCCAAACCTAAATTAGCAGCGTTAATCACATTAAGACCATTTGTGGCAGCAGAAGGAGCAGTCGTCATTGTATTTGGAATTTCTCCAAAAAGAGCAATGTTACTTTGTCCACCATTCGCTGCTATGGCATAAACACCTCTATTGGAAATGGTTCCTGCATTATTAGTTGCTTCAGAGTAAACGCCAGTCACTTGTCCAGCACCATAGATCTTAGAAGAAATACCATTGGAATTAAAACCAGTCGAACCATGTCTGAGGCTTATGCCATCTCCAGCGGTATTGGAAAATTCCATATTCACTGCATGACTTGCATTCGGGACATCCAACATTGGGTCTCGCATATTTAGCATATGACCACCTACAATAGCTGGAGCTCCCATTCCAAAATTACCTTCTTCTTTGATTAGGAATTGAGCATGGTCTCCATTTACCCAAAGGGCGTCATTGGTATCATCTCCTTTGATTTCCAGTTGTGCCAATGGAGTGACGTTTGTATTGATTCCTACTATGCCATTGGTATAAATGTTATCTCCAATATCGGTTGGTACATCTGTGGTACCGCTTACAAACCAATCCGCATCTTCACCGCCAATCGTTTCGAGGCAAGATAGATCAGTCGTAAGGGCAGGTCCACCATCTTCTAATTGTAATGTGAGCAATTTAGTATCGCAATTGAAATCGAAGGTATCAATGGTTTGATTATCTGTTCCAGCACCACCTTCTCCCCAAGTACCATCTCCCAATAATACATCATCAGGATTGTAACTTAGTGCTAGTTTTTGTAATTCTACATCATCAGGTCCACCTTGGATTTTACCTAAAATGATATAGCTTGGATCTATTGGATCAGGAATGTTTTCAAATCTTGCGTTTCCACGAACGTGTAACTTATGAGTAGGAGCGCCAGCAGTAAAATCACCAACACCTAATCCACCGTCACCACCATAGGCCGTTGCGGAAGATGAAAAGCGAGCGACCTCCAGCCCTTCAACAGCATTTCCTGTTCCGGTAGCATCACTGGTATAGACGATAGGAAGTCCAGTATTATTGAAATCCCCCCAAGCCAAAACCGGTTCAGGACTCAGCCCTTCTTCTTTCATTCCAAGATAGGTTAGGGTACCAAACCCTGCGGTAGTTGTTCCAAGATTCATCCAAGGTCTGACGCCAGTAGCATCTCCCAGTTCAAAACCTAGGTGTAACAAAGAACGAGGTTGATCAATTGGAATGTTTCCGAAAATTGGAATAGAAACACGAGTTGTATTCGTTGACAGTCCTGCTGGGTTGGGAACGTCTGGAGCATTGATACTGGAGATTCGCATTCTTTCTCCAGCATTGGTACTGCCTGGACTATTGTTCCAATCCGTTTGGAAAATAAAAGGGGTTTGTTCTTGCCATCTTAAATAGCCTTGGCTTTGAGCACCAGCGATACCTAATCTTAGTCCATCATTGGCGGTGTGGTTGGTACCAGAATGAGTAATTTGCGACCAGACTTCATTGGGATTAGGATTGAGTTCGGCAGAACCGCCATCTATTTTGGCAATATGAAGTCTTGATTCTGGCTTTTGCCCAGTATTTCCAGGTTCAAAAATTTGCCCGAGTCCCATGTTTCCATTTCCTCGGAATTGGGCAATCATTTTTCCATCGAGGTCATTGGAAACATTTTGATCACCACTTACTGCAAGTGAATTGGAATTGGTCGTAAATCGGAAAGCCAATTCATCAGGACCGTAGGCCCCGGCAGCATTGTCTGCCCAGGCGATTACTGTTTCTGTTACATCATTTCCAGCACCAACTTTTCGCATTCCCATATAGGAAAAATCCTGATTGTCGGTAAAGGAAATTCCGGTTTGCATCCAAGGTCTGAATCCGGCGCTTTGGACAAAGGTCCCTTGTCTTCCATTGAGATGAAGCAAACTAAATGGGCCTCTCGCTGGACTTCCATCTAGATCATTTCTACTCCAGATTTGTCCTTTGTTTTGTCCAAGTCCCAAGTAGCCAGAGGTATTAATATTAGGCCAAGAATATCCAGCTATTTGATATTGATTGCCAGAAGAAAACTCACCATTTAATTTCATTCGAATTCCTGTCCAAAGTCCACCGGTGGGTAGGGCCGTATTAAAATAAACGGGAGAGTTCCATGATCGGGTTCCGAAAATATTTCCGCCAACCGTATTATTGCCATTCCTTCTCCAGGCATCACTGCTGCTAGTACTGGGAGGCCCCTGAGCGTTTAGGAATAGGGGAAGAAGTAAGAGACTTCCAATGATTAAATAAATCGGGATAATTGATTTCATTGATTTTGATTTTTTAGAGTAGAGAAATATTTTTATTTGTTGATCTAATATTCCCATTTTGGATAACTAGAAGCTATTACAATTTTTAGGCATATTCAGTTGGAGGAACAATGAGGAAAATTTAACAATGGAGTGGGAGAAGCTGTAAATGGAACTTTAATTGGAGAAAGAGGGAAGCTTGTGAATGGAATTAACAAGTAAAAGGAAGTGTTTTATTAGAAGGCTTTAGAAAATGATTACATAATTATTGTATTTTCGGATTCGGGAAATATCTAAAAGGCTAAATCAAAATAAATATTATCGGAAAATGTTGTTTGGGCGAGGATTTAGGTCCATTCAGTAGAACGAATTTTTGATTCTTGTCTATCTACAAATACGATTTTGGAGATATTAATATGCATAAGAGTAAACTATTAGATTTAATTAGGGTATTGGAGCCAGGTGAGTTTGAGGCTTTTGATAAATTTTTAAGATCCCCTTATTTTAGGAATGTTCAATCTGCGAAAGAAATTGAATGGTTGTGGGAACACATCTATTCCTGTCGTTCTGACTTGGACCATCCGAGTTTGACAAAGGAAGAGGTGTATAAGGTTTTATATCCAGGAGCGTCTTTTGTGCCTATTAGAGTAGATCGAGTGATGTCTAATTTGTTGGCTTTTGTCAAGGAATTTATCATTTATGAATGCTCGGAATTAAAGACGGATGAAGTGCAGCGGTCTTTAACTTTGGCTCGGTTTTATCGAAAACGAGACTTGGAAAAACCATTTCGGAAAACCATAGAAACTTTAAATAAGAAGCAGAAGGAACAAGCAAAAGATAAAGATTTTTATCTCAAGCAATTTTTAATAGATTCGGAACTTTCTTTCTTTGAAGGTTTTTACACCCGCCGTAAAGGAGACTATAATGTCCCTGCCACTCTGCGAAGCCTGAATGTTTTTTACCTTGTTCATCAATTGGAATATACCAGCTGGATATTGACACAAAATAAAGTTACTCAGGATGAAGAAACGCAACAAGAATTGACAAAAGTAGTCCAGAATTATCAAAACCTTATTCACTTTTTTAGGCATGAAAATTACTTTGATGAAGTGCCTTTACTAAAAGCTTATGACTATGGAATTCGATTGTTGCAAAACGATGAAGAAAAGGAAGAACTTTTTCAAAAATTAAAAAAAATCCTTAGAGAAAAAGCTTCTGAAATTCCATTAGATAGCTTGAAGAGAATGCAAGGTTTTTGTAGGAATTATTGTTTGTTGGAATACAATAAAGGGAATGTCATTTATCTGAGAGAAATGTTTTCCTTATATCAAAATCATTTGGAAGAAGGATATTTACATCATGAAGGAGGACTCTTGCCACCGATGGTTCGGAACACAGTGGTGGCTGGATTGCGTTTGGAAGAATACGACTGGGTTTATACTTTTTTGGAAAAATATAAAAACGCTATAGTGGGTACTAATCAGGCCCATGAGATTTATCTTTTCAATTTGTCAAACTATTATTTTGCTACCCAGAAATATACGAAAGCTTTAGATTGTTTGGTAGATCGATATGAAGATATCTATTATCTTATCGCCGCCAAGCGGATGGAACTAAAGATTTATTATGAAATGGATCACGATATTTTAGAGTCTAAAATTGACGCTTTTAAAATTTATATTTTTAGAATCTCAAAAAAAATATTGCCGGATATACCTCGGGATGCCAATAATAATTTCATAGATATTCTACGACAAATTCGCAGTTCCAAAACAATGGATAATCCAGTCCGTATTGAAAAATTAAAACGAAAAATCCAAATGAAAAAACCTTGGACAGAGCAAGATTGGCTTTTAGATAAAATAAATGAAATGATTTAATAAAAAAAGCCTTCTCGTCTATAACGAGAAGGCTTTTGCAAAATGAAATAATCAATAGGTAATAGACTTTATTCTAAAATGGTTTTATGAGCTAAAAAGGCAGGATTTTATTTCTAGCCGAGAAGTGCCCGGAGCCTAATAGCCGTAGCTATTATGGCGAGGACACGACGAAGGATAGGAATAAAAGACTAGTTTTTAGCCAT
>CALLVY010000644.1 GCA_938015925.1 uncultured Saprospiraceae bacterium | reverse complement strand
GCATGAGGCAGAACTAAATATTACCGATTACCCCGTTCAGTTTGACGACCAATATTATTTCACTTTCAATGTAGCTCGACACATTGATGTACTCGTGATTAATGAAACGGTAGAAAATAAATTTCTCAAAGCAGCCTTTGCTGGCGTTTCCTATTTTCGACTCAATAACCAATTTTCCAGAAACCTAAATTACGCCACTTTCTCCGATCACCAATTGATCGTAGTCAATGGACTCGCACAGGTGAGTAGCGGCCTTGCAGCCCAACTTTCTGAGTTTGTCAACAATGGCGGAAATTTATTGGTCTTTCCTCCGGCCAATGCCAATATCGCTTCCTATGCCAGTTTTCTAACCGAAATGAAAGCCAACGAATTGCAAAACTTTGAAAGAACAGAACGCAGTGTGTCGGATATCAATACGGAAGAATTTGTTTTTGCAGATGTTTTTGAAAATCGACAATCCAATTTGAAATTGCCGGTGACGCAAGGGAATTTTAAGTTGAGTAGTTTTGGTAGTAGGGGAGAAGAACGTTTGTTGACTTATCGCGATGGAAGCAGTTATCTGGGGAAATACAGCCTGGGACAAGGCCACCTTTATCTTTGTGCAGCACCACTCGATAATGATCTGAATAACCTAGTGCGTAGCGGAGAAGTTTTTATTCCGATGCTTTATAAAATGGCTATCTCTACCGCCAAGGATCGTCAAATCGCATATACCATTGGGCAAGATGATTTGATCGAAGCCGATAATAATACAGATGGTGGAGAATTGGTTTATAAACTAAAAGGAAAAGACGAAGAATTTATTCCTCAGCAAAAAATTACCGGACCTAAGGTGCTTTTGAGTATCAATAATCAGGTGCGCGATGCTGGATTTTATAATTTGTATTTGCGACCAGATAGTACCTTGGCGCGTTATGCCTTTAATTTTGATCGGAAAGAATCGGAGTTGAGTTATTTCAATGAATCCGATTTGGAAAATCAATTGGGACCAAGTATGGATATTATTTCTACCACGGCTCGGGCTGGTTTGACAGAGGTTGTAGGAGAAAGAAGTCAGGGCGTCATTCTTTGGCGTTGGTGTTTGATCTTAGCCTTGATCTTTTTAGGTATAGAAACTTTGCTCTTGCGTTTTTGGAAAACTTAAGTCGGAACGAAATTTTTGGAAAATATTTTCGTTTATTTTCTTATAAACAGACAACTAATTAAGAGGATGTTTTAAAATTTAAACATCCTCTTGATTCAGGAAAGGATACGAAACCTCAGACTGAATTAAAAGCTATGATTTTTTGAACGAAAGAAAAACGCTTCTGTTTTATCTTTGCTTCATAAGCAAGAAGTGACCGCTCTATAAAAATCATTTTCAAACAATTATATAAGCAAGATTTCGGTAGTGACCTTACTACTCGAAATGCAAACAAGCATTGGCTTGATGGTCAAAGAAATAATTCTATGCTAAGTCGAGGCTATTGCTTATTGAGCGTGTTCAGAAAAAAAATGGAAGAGGAACTATTCAATATCGATTGGGACGGTCAATGCTATGATTTAGTTTAATCCCTTCTTTGATCTCCCTATAAAATCGCGATTTTTCGTCAAAATCATTATTCAAAATTAAAAATTCCTTATTCAATATTCCTATCCAGAATTAAACCTCTGTTTTTCTTTTTCAGAACACTCCTAATTGCTTTTTCAAAATTTCTTAGCATTCAAAAGTGTCTTTGTTTCATTTTATTAATTAACTTAGTTGGCAAAGAATGGAACTGTTTTAACAAAGTACGTTCATGATCCTTCTTTATCAAATTATCAGAGAACCATAAAATATAGTGTATGAAAATTCAGGCGATCTTATTCCATCTTTTTTTACTGTTGATCTGCTGCGGTCCCAACTTCTTAGGGGCACAAGTCAGTTTTGATAGTGAGAAAATCAATGCGCATTCGCTTAAACTAAATTATCTGTTACCGGGAATAGAATATGAGGTAAAAGTGATTGAAGACTTTACTTTATCTTTGCGAACGGGATTTAATTTCTCCGGTCTTATTCCAAATGTTTTTGCGGGAAGTGATCCCAGAGTAAAACCTTTTGGAGAAGTTCAGATCCGTCGATATTTTCGAACCAAAGAGAAGAGTAATAAAGGAAAGACAATGATAGGGAATAGTGGGGATTATTTTGGTTTGCGAGGAATGTATACCTATGTGAATAATTCTTTTTCGGGAGATGATTTAGGAAATTATATATTGATAGTAGGGCCGATGTATGGCTTGCAACGTACCTTTCAAAATAAATTAACCTGGTCTTTTCATGCAGGAATCGGAGGGATAGTTGCGGGAGCTAATTTGGTCGCAACGCCTTTTTTAGGGGTTAGTATTGGAAGTGTCCTTTTTACCAAAGACTAAGTGCAGTTTTAATTCCAGATCGCTGAAGGCAAATGTAGCGATGCGCTTAAGCAGGTGATCAAAAGAATCTCAGTAATAACATATAAATATTTTTGATCACCTGCTTACCCAATCTGCCCTACATTTTTTTATCTTCGTCCAAAATAGATAAATGAAAAATCAGGTCGGTACAGGGAAAGGCTTGTTGTATATGGCTTTGTTGCTATTGCTGGTACTCGGAGTTCGACACGCAGAATTATTACAAAGCCCTAATGCTTACTTTATTGGCGATTCCCTAGATGGTTTTCGAAGTATGATGGCCAACTTTTATCACATCCAGCACGATGAAAGTTATCATCATTTTCTGGGAGCCAATTATCCTTACGGAGATAAGCCAGGCTACGCAGATGTTTTTGTCCCCTTGATCAATGCGGTTAAATACTATTCCAATAACGATACCACCTGGTTTCCCGCAATTTGGAATCTGAGTTTGATTTTCTCTCAATTGTTATGTGGCCTAATGTTGTTTTTGGTTTTTCGAGAATTAGAATTACCCGTTTGGTTTAGTATCGCCGCAGCATTAGGACTTTGTACCCTGAGTCCACAACTAGATCGATTTACTTCCCATTATTGTTTGTCTTTTTCTTTTCTACTACCAATGACCATCTGGCTATTGATTCGCTTTGGTAGGCGACCCAAATTGTCTATAAGTATTGCCATTGCTTTTATCCCCATATTGGCCAATCATATTCATCCTTACCATATGGCGATGGTCGTCTTTTTAATCAGCGGATACTTCTTTTTTAGATTTTGCTATCAACCTACTTTTAAACAATTCAAATGGCTGAGCAGTCACCTGCTGATCCAGCTTCTTATACCTTTAGCCTATCTTTTTATCATCACGGTTTTAAATGATCCGATAGCAGATCGCCCCGCATGGCCCTCTGGTTTTACCTTGTATGTGACCAGACTACAAAGTTTGATCCTTCCGATTGATTTGCCATTGGGAGCCTTTATTCAGGAAAATATTACCGACATCCAATATGTGCGGAGCGAAACAAGAGCTTACCTTGGGATGGTCGTCATCTTCGGTGGATTGTTTTTGATCTTCCGCTATTTTTATAAAAAAATCCGACCCTCCGCAGATCGAACAGCGGATACCGTATTCAATCCAACACTGCGTTATTTATTATGGGCAGCTTTCGTGATTTTAATGTATGCCGCTTGTATTCCTTTTGCTCCTTTGGGGTTAGAATGGATGACCGATTATCTGGGATATTTAAGACAGTTTAGAGCATTGGGTCGATTTGCCTGGGTCTTCTTTTATGTGTCCAATATTGCAGTGCTATACGCCTTGTTTCACCTGATTGCCAAAGTACAAAGAGAAACGCTGCGAAAATTTTGCTATGGCTTAATACTTGGCGTTTTACTCCTCGAAGGAATTGGTTATTTGTTTTGGGAAAAATACGAATTAGTTCCTCGGCCAGAGCAACGCGAATTGTATAGCCGCGCAGATAATCCATGGCTCTATTCCATTAAGCTGGAAAAATACCAGGCTATTTTACCGATTCCTTTTTTCCATATTGGCTCAGAAAATATTTGGATGAATCCATACGGTAAGCAATTGCACCGAACGATGTGGGCAGGAGTAGAAACGGGCTTGCCGGTCATGGGTGCTTTTTTGGGACGTACCTCTTTAAGTCAGACCATTAATTTGGTGGAGATGATTTCTCAACCCTACCGCCGTCCGCTTATCCTCGATGACCTTCCCAACCAGAAACCCTTCTTGGTTTTCGTTACTAAAGAAGCAGAGGAGCTAGTCAATAGCCGTTATAATCATATCCTAAAAGACTTGACGCAACTCTACGAAGATGAATCCATCCGACTCTTCGAAATGCCAATTTCTACTTTCGAAAAGCAAGTACAATCTAGCCATACGAATTTTCGAAATGAAGTAGATTCGGCCATAATGTTTGTACATCCCGAAATCTTAAGTAAAGATTCTTTGGTCACTTTTTATTATCAAAGTTTTGATGAGGAAAAATCAGATTGGGTCTATCAGGGAGGCGGAGCCAAAACCTTAGAAAGCCGCAAACCTTATATCTTTTTTGATGGACCATTACCTGTCCATCAGGCGAAAGAGTCCTATACGATTTCTTTTTGGTCAAAGATGGATTATGATCTGGCACCCAAAAGTAAAATCACCTATACCGAGTACCTTCCTGCTTCCGGTGAAGTCTTAGCGGAAAGAACCTACCTGTTTTTCGAATTTATCCAAGTTGTAGATCAAGGCTGGATGCTGGTAGATGTCCCGCTGGAATTAAAACACAAAGACAGCCATCTGAAAATTACCATTCAAAATGAAGACCTCCTCTATGGAGAAGTATTTTATCTGGATGAACTACAGATTCGTTCGGCTTCTACTCGTTTGTATAAAAAAGAAAAGGATTGGATCATGGTCAATAACCGTTGGATTCCGAGAAAAAACCAGAAATAAAAATATTTTCCTTCGATTAAGGCCATATTTCGGAACACGTTGAATATTTTTGCAGGCAGATCAAAATCACTACCGACATGCTGCTAATAAAAGGCGCCACTATTTTGTCTCCAGGTTCCTCACTACATGAGAAGAAAAGAGATATCCTGATTCGCAAAGGGAAGATTGAAGCCATTCGTGTGAAAATCGAAGAACCCAAAGCAAAAGTATTGGATGCAAAAGGAGCTTATGTTTCTCCGGGCTGGATGGATGTAGGTGTACAAGTCAATGATCCTGGCTTTGAGCATCGAGAAGATTTAGCCTCGGTAGATCGAGCGGCAGCGGCTGGCGGATTTACTGCGATTGCTGCGCAGCCCAATACCCGTCCAACGATTCACTCCAAATCAGAAGTTTTATACCTCCAAAGAAAAAAAGAAGAAGGCTTAGTGGATTTGTATCCATTGGGAGCCATTTCGCAGGATTGCGAAGGCAAGGACATCACGGAGATCTACGACATGAAAAGTGCTGGTGCTATTGCCTTTACCGATGGTAAAAAAGCCATCCAAAATGGGGGACTGATGATGCGGGCTTTGCAGTATGTCAAAGCGATTGATGGCATCATCATCAATCCGGTTTATGATGAAACGATTGCCGGAAAAGGACAGCTGCATGAAGGAACAATGAGTACTTCTCTGGGAATGAAAGGAATTCCTGCTTTGGCAGAAGAACTAATGCTACAAAGAGATATTTATTTGTTGGAGTATACGGAATCTCGTTTGCATACTGCCAATATCTCTACTGCTGGTGCGGTAGCACAGATCAGAGAAGCTAAGAAAAGAGGAGCTCGGATTAGCGCTTCTGTAGCAGTGATGAATTTGGTTTTTACCGATGAAAAACTAGCGTCTTTCGATACCAATTATAAAGTTTTACCTCCTTTACGCGAACAATCAGACATCGATGCGCTGATCAAAGGACTCCAATCTGGAACCATCGATTTTATCTCTTCTAATCATATGCCCTGGGAAGGCGAATGTAAAAATATTGAATTTCCTTACGCCGAATTTGGTAGCCTCGGTCTACAGACACTTTTCCCTGCGGTCAATACTTTTCTACAAGAATACCTTAGCCCAACGCAGTTGGTGCAACTCTTGGCCATCAATCCTCGAACGATCTTCGGAGTAAACCTCCCCGAAATTGCCGAAGGCGAGGCTGCCAATCTTACGATCTTCAATACCACCGAAGAATGGACTTTCACCGCCAAAGACATTTATTCTAAATCTTCCAACACCCCTTTTATTGGCCAAACCTTTAAAGGTAAAGTCCTCGGTGTCGTTAATGGGGAAGCGGTTTTTCTAAATAAATAATATTCTGGCACATTGGTTTCCCCAAATCAATATTTGAAATTAGTCCGTCAATATTGACCATTCCTCCTTAGTTTTAATGTGCTGGTCAGGAAAATTTGCTATTTCTAGAAATGTAAAGTATATTTGACATAATGTAAATCAAGATTGTCTTTTAGTCACCCGAATTTTACATAAATTCAAAAAGATTTGATATTATGAATGCTAAATCAATTTCCAATCCCGGCCTAGAAAAGGGCTTCCTGAAATTTCAATTGCCCCATCGGTTTAAGAAAATAGGCACTGCACTGTTGTTAGTCTCCTTTTTGGCCATGTTTCTAATCGCATTTACCTTCAATGATGCTATTTATAGAGGGCTTGCCAAATATGGTATGCTCCTCGGGCTACTAATCATTTCGATTTCTAAAGAAAAGATAGAAGACGAACGAATCGGAGCGCTCAGAATGCAATCCTATTCTTTTGCTTTTGTTATCGGCGTACTCTATGCTTTTGCTATTCCTTTATTAGATTTTGGGGTCGATTCGATTTTTAATGCCGGTAATGCGGAGATGAAAGGCATCGGAGACTTTATGATTCTCTGGTTCTTATTGATCGTCCAAGTGTTTTATTTTGAATATTTGAAACGTATGTGCAATGAAAAATAAACTAAAAATAGAAAGAGCGATCCTAAACCTGACCCAAGAGGATTTGTCAAAAAAAATAGGCGTTTCCCGTCAAACGATCAATTCTATTGAGAAAAACAGATATGTTCCTTCTACCGTATTGGCCCTGAAGTTGGCTCAAATATTTAATAAATCGGTCAATGACATTTTCGAACTGGAGGAAGGAGACTAAAGCCTGATTGGTAGTCATACAAACCTATTTTATAGCTTATAGTCTTTACTTTATCTCATTTATTTTGTCAATTGAAGATATTTTACCATTTTCATGAAACTCATTTTGAATCAAAACCAACAATTATGTCACCACTAGATTATTCTCCAGAGTATCCTGATCCTTCTACCGTTTCTCCATGGCCTGCCATTATCCGTTATGGATTGATCGGAGGTTTGATATTTATATTTTATTCCCTGATAGGAAACATCACTGGTTTAGGCCGGCCCAATGCAGGTTTGGTCGCTTTGATGGTTTTTGGTCTGGCTTATTTTGTCATTTATATCGGCTTATTAGTTTTTTCGATCAAAAGCCATCGGGATGAAGACCTCGGAGGTTTTATTGATATCAAAAGAAGTATTTGGGTCGGTACAGGTGTAGCCCTTATCGCTGGGGTGGTTTCCTCCATTTTTGGTTATATTTATATGACGATGATCGAACCCGATATGGCTGCGAATATGATGGAAGAAATGGTCGAAATGTTTGAAAATATGGGCTTAGAGGAAGAAGCTTATGAAGATCAACTGGCAGGGATAGAAGCCAAGTTTGATCCCATGACTGCTTTGATGCAAGGAATTGCTTATGCACCAGTAATTGGGTTAATTTGTTCTGTAATCATCGGAGCAATTCTCAAAAAAGATCGAACGGAGGGCTAATTTATCAATCTCTGACAAAAAAGGGGCTGTTTTCTTTGAATTTGGAAAACAGCCCCTTTTCTTTACCCTTGAAATGAAAAAACACGAAATCACTGCTGGCCTTATAGCCGGACTGGCTACTATACTAACTCTATTTATCGCTCATCAAATCGAACCGATATGGATGTTGAATCCTGTTCTGTTTTGGGGGACTTTGATCTTTTATTTCCTGGGAATGATGGGCGTTTGTTTATTAATAAAACGCCAGAAACAGGGGATACTACCTTTCAAAAATGCCGTAAGCTCTGCTTTTCTGACTTTTTTGGTAGCCAATCTAGTATTTTATGTCTTTTACTATTTTATGTTCAATGTCATCGACCCAAATCTATCGCTTTTACAAAAAGATTTGACCAGAGCTTATTATGAAGAAAATTTTAATGCCATGGAATTGAGACGATACTTAGCAGAATTGGAAGAAGCCGAAATTACCGTAGATTTTGGAACCATCATCGGCGGTTTTATGCAAGGCGCAATTGGAGGCTTCCTTTTGTCGTTAATAGTAGGATTTAGTACCAGGCAGGCAGCCTGATTTCGTAACCTTTATATAGGGGTTTTCGTATTTAGGTGACAAACAACTAAGTCATGCTAGACCTAATCGAACCCATTTCTAAAAAAGTAGACCTTCAAAATATCAAAATGGATATTTCCGCAGTCATACCTTTGTTTAATGAAGATGAATCCTTGCCCGATCTCGAGGCCTGGATTCGCCAGGTAATGGAGACCCATGGCCTCGCCTATGAAATCATCTTCGTCGACGATGGGAGTAAAGACCGATCCTGGGAAATTATTGAGGAACTATCGGTAAAAAACCCTAATGTTCGAGGCATAAAATTTCGCCGAAATTACGGAAAATCAGCAGCCCTCAATACTGGCTTCCTCGCCGCTCAAGGCGATGTCGTCGTTACCATGGATGCCGATCTGCAAGATAGCCCTGAAGAAATCCCCGAACTCCATCGGATGATTATAAAAGACGGTTTCGATCTGGTCTCTGGCTGGAAGAAAAAACGTTACGATCCACTTACCAAAACCATCCCAACGAAATTTTTTAATGCAGCCACGCGGATGGTCAGCGGCGTTCACTTACATGATTTTAATTGTGGACTGAAAGCTTATCGTTTGGATGTCGTCAAAGGAATAGAAGTCTACGGAGAAATGCATCGCTATATTCCCGTGATTGCCAAATGGTCTGGTTTTACCAAAATAGGAGAAAAAGTAGTCCAACACCAGGCGCGTAAATTTGGAGTCACCAAGTTCGGCGGAATCGCCCGCTTTATCAATGGCCCACTCGACTTGATGTCCATCACTTTCGTTTCCAAATTTGGCAAACGCCCGATGCACTTTTTTGGTAAAATGGGTATCCTTATTTTTATGTTTGGCTTTGGCTCCGCCGCATACATTGGCATCAATAAATTGTACCGACTCCATAATGAATTGCCAGCAGTCTTGGTCACTGATAATCCTTATTTTTTCATTGCCCTTACTTGCATGATCATGGGAACCATGCTTTTCCTTTCTGGCTTCTTAGGAGAATTAGTCAGCAGAACTTCCACCGACCGAAATGCTTATTTGATAGAGAAAAGAATAGGGGATAAATAACTTTTTAGATCTCTAGGTAAGGAAAGGCTAAAAGAGTACTGATAGTCCTAACGAAAGAAGGAATGGGAGGCTAGTCAAAAAGTTGTTTGATAGGAGGAAATGTATTTCCGAACTTTGCCGGCAGGCAGGCCGCTTGCATGAACGAAGAGAACTCCGAAGGAGGGAATGTCCAGTGGACATTCATCGTAGTGAACCGCTAGCGGAAGGGAAGCTGCCTTTTTTTTAGTTCGTTCCTCATGAATCTCCTTCGTCGATTT
>CALLVY010000643.1 GCA_938015925.1 uncultured Saprospiraceae bacterium | reverse complement strand
GATTGAGTTCGTAATATTGCTCTTTGACATTGTCAAAAGAAGCTACCGCTACCGTACGGAGATAACTTTTTTCTGACAATAAAATTCGATGAGACATCCCCACGGTTCCAATCATTTGATCTTCTGAGAATCCAAAATTTCCAAAGTCATTATCCCAGGTGGTGCTATCGGCCTTAGGTGAATAACTGGCCGTATTACTACCACCTAGTCCGAATAAAGAAATGACACCTGCTTTTTTTGTTGGGAAATTAAACTTAAAAGAAATATCTTGATAAGCAGGAAATATATCACCGACCAAATCAATTCCAAGCGCACCCAAAGCAGAAAGGGTAGAGTAGCGATAGTTGATTAAGTAAGAAGCTTTACCTCCCTTGCGAAAAGGGCCTTCCGCGGCGGCTTCGATTCCTAAGATTCCAATCATCAAAGCGTATTCTCTTTTCTCGTTATTTCCCTTACGCATGTTGAGATCAAATACACCAGAGGTTGCATTACCAAATTCTGAAGGGAAGGCACCGGTGTAAAAATCTGAATTGGAAAGGGTGCTACTACTGAGCATACTGATTCCTCCACCGGAGTTGCCCATAGATCCAAAGTGGTTGGGATTTGGAATTTCGATTCCTTCTAATCTCCATAAGACACCACGTGGAGAATTTCCACGAACGACGATTTCATTAAGCAAGTCATCTCCGCCGGAGGCAGATACACCAGCGTAGTTTTTGGCCATCCGTGCAGGGTCGTAAGCACTAGAAGCGTAACGCGAAGTTTCTTCTACCGAGAAGGAGCGCGCGCTTACGGTTGCCATTTCATTGAGGGTTTCTGATTTGTTGTGTTTGGCGACGACTACGACTTCTGCCAAGGCTACCGTAGATTCTGCCATTTCAATGTTGAGGACCATTTCTTTTCCAGAAGACAATTGCAAACTTCGCAAAAGGGCAGGTTCATAACCAAGGTAAGTGACTTCTAAGTCGACCCGACCAATGTCAATATTTTCAATTTTAAAATTGCCATCTATATCGGTCGTTGCTCCTTTAATGGGGCTACTGCCCATCAAGATGACACTGGCTCCGATTAGTGGAATTTTAGTATCTACGTCTAGGATGGTTCCTCGGATATTTTGTTTTGGATTTTCACTTTGGGTGAAAGCTGAGCAAGTGATCAATAAGCATAAAAGGGTGCTTATAATATTTTTTAGTGAGCTGTTGATTTTTATACGTTTCATTATATCGAAGTTTAGGCTTGTTGAGAAAGGGCATGGCGAGGTCACCTTGGCCAAAGGAGATTCCTGCCAATTAATTAGTTTTAAGTATTAAATTTTTTATGAAATTTTTAGCTAATTACTACTTTCATAGGTAAGACGATATAGGAATGGGGATACCCCTATGGGAGGAGAAAAAAAATTGATTTATTTTGAAAAGGGAGAGGAGAGGCTTGGGTTTATTGGTTTTATCGGAAATGATTTTCCTCTGATCGCTGCGGAAAAAGATAGTCGGTATCTTCAAGGTCCTGACTACCTTAGTAGATCGATAATAAACCCAAACGAGAATAATAAAAGAATACGGATTTAATAAAGCAAAGATCAAAGCCTCGCAATCTCCTGCCCGAAAGGTTCAGGTTTTAATTCCCCCCTCCATCACCTCCGTATGACTTTCTACTTCGTTTTCTTCTGCCCCACAGCCCTTAATCCCCGTACCCAAGCCATAAAAAATAAAAAGCCAGACGAGTCCTTTAATCAGGAAAAAAAGAAACCCAGCGATTCCAATTTTTTTAATCCAATCTTTAAACTTGGTATTGGGCATACAACTTAGGTTTGGATAACGCCAACATTAAATTTTTCTACCGGCGCATTATTGGCCGCTTCAATGCCCATCGAAATAACCTGTCGCGTATGAGCAGGATCAATAATGGCATCGACCCAAAGACGAGCCGCAGCATAATAAGGACTGGTTTGTCGATCGTAGCGATCTTTGATTTTATTGAATAGCGCCGTTTCTGTTTCTGGATCAGGTTCTTCTCCTTTGGCTTTCAGAGAGGAGACTTGGATTTGAGTCAAAACTTTAGCGGCTTGTGAACCACCCATTACAGCGATTTTGGCGGTCGGCCAGGCTACGATGAGGCGAGGATCATAGGCTTTTCCGCACATGGCATAATTACCGGCTCCGTAAGAGTTGCCCATGACGATGGTGATTTTTGGAACGGTAGAATTAGAAACGGCATTGACTAATTTTGCACCATCCTTGATGATTCCACCATGCTCTGATCTTTTGCCAACCATAAAGCCCGTTACATCGTGCATAAAGACCAAAGGAATTTTTTTCTGATTACAGTTCATGATAAACCGAGTAGCCTTATCTGCCGAGTCAGAATAAATGACTCCACCAAATTGCATCTCTCCCGAAGTCGTTTTTACCACCTGTCGATGATTGATGACAATCCCAACGGACCAACCATCAATTCGCGCATACACGCAAAGAATGGTTTTACCATAGCCTTTTTTATACTCCGTAAATTCAGAATCGTCGACGATACATTTTAGAATCTCGCGACTATCGTAAGGTTTGGTTGGATTTTCTGGAAAAATGGAATAGATGTTTTCCGCAGGGACGAGGGGAGGTTTTGGTTTAATGCGATTAAAGCCCGCATTTTCAAAACGACCCATTTTTCCAATCAAGTCTTTGATCGTATCCAAACAAGTTGGGTCATCAGGAAGCTTATAATCTACGACGCCAGAGATTTCAGTCTGTGTAGTAGCACCACCTAAAGTTTCTTTATCTACATTTTCTCCAATCGCTGCTTTCACCAAATAAGGCCCTGCGAGGAATATAGAACCAGTTCCTTCTACAATCAAAGATTCATCCGACATGATCGGGAGATAAGCTCCACCGGCCACACAGGAGCCCATGATGGCAGAAATCTGTGGAATTCCTTTGCTGGAAAGAACGGCATTGTTTCTAAAGATTCGTCCAAAATGTTCTTTATCGGGAAATATCTCATCCTGCATCGGCAAAAATACGCCTGCACTATCGACCAGATAAATAATAGGCAATCGATTTTCTAGAGCGATCTCTTGTGCCCGCAGATTTTTCTTTCCTGTGATTGGAAACCAGGCTCCGGCTTTTACGGTAGCATCATTGGCTACAATAATACATTGGCGACCCGATACATTTCCAATTCCAACGATCACCCCACCAGCGGGGCAGCCACCATATTCCTCATACATTTCATGCCCGGCAAAAGCGCCCAACTCCAAAAATGGTGTATCCTTATCGATCAAATAGGCGACTCGTTCGCGGGCAGTCATTTTTCCTTTCGCATGTAATTTATCGATTCGTTTCTGACCTCCACCCAAAAAAACTTTCTCCAACATTCGATTCATCTTGGAAATCGTCAATTTTAAGGCATCTTCATTCTTGCTCTGTTCGATATCTATTTTCTTACTCATATTTGATTGGTCTTATTTTTTGCCCAGTTTAAGGCTTTGGTTTTCAGAGGAAAACAATTTATAAAGAAAACGCTTGTTCCTGCCTCCATTTTTGGGAGTACGCCAAATTACAAAAAAAGCTAGCTTTCTTAAAGGAATTTTGCAAGAGGGATAAAATAAAATAGCCTGATGATTTAGTATTCATCAGGCTATTTTATTGTAGAAAGAAGATAATTCTAAGAAGTGGAGTCCACTGCTATCAATTAGGATCCATAAAGAAAGCATAATAATACTCTCCCGGATAATTTTCATAAACGCCTTCTAGCATCACCTTGCCCGAGGTTCTTTTTAGTTCTCGAATTACTTCATCGACGGTAGCGACTTTGATGTCGTTGATTTTGGTGATGATGAAGTCGGGGTCCATATTGGTGGTTTCGATTTTACTGCCTCGATAGACGCTTACCACTAAGACACCACCAGATATATCAGATTTGCGTTTTTCGCTATCGCTCAAGTTGCGCAATTCAAAACCAATGTCTTTTAAGATGGCTTCGTCCTCTCTTTGTCCAGAAAGGGAAGTGGTATTGCTTTTGTTTTTCAGTAAAACACTGGTCGTTGCTTTTTTGCCTTTGCGAATGTATTCTACCTCTACGGTATTTCCAGGGCGATATAAAGCGACTTGTTCTTGCAATTCAGGGATTGCACGGGTGGAAGCGCTATTGACACTGATGATGACATCATTTCGGCGAAGCCCGGCATCATCGGCACCACTACCTGGAGTGATTCTGGAAATCAGCACACCCTCGATATTTTCCAAGCCCAATTCTTTGGCTTTTTCATCGGTTACTTCATCAATACCGACCCCGAGAATTCCTCTTTGTACCGTACCAAAATCTCTAAGGTCGCTAATGATCTTAGCAGCCAAGTTGGCTGGAATCGCAAAAGAATAGCCTTCGTATCTTCCTGATTGGGTAATGATAGCGGTATTGATACCGACCAGTTCTCCTCTCGTATTGACTAAGGCGCCACCACTATTACCAGGGTTGACGGCCGCATCGGTTTGGATAAAAGATTCGATTTTGTATTCTCCTTCCAAAATGTCGATACTTCGTCCTTTGGCACTCACGATACCCGCAGTAACGGTAGATTCTAGATTGAATGGATTACCGACAGCCAAGACCCATTCTCCTACGCGGATGGAGTCAGAGTCGCCGAAGGCGAGGAAGGGGAGTAGTTCGGTAGATTTTATTTTAATCAGTGCCAGGTCGGTATTCTCATCTGTTCCGATGACTGTTGCTTCAAATTTCCGATGATCGCTTAAGGTAACCTCTATTTTTTTGCTATCCTCTACGACATGATTATTGGTCACAATGAATCCATCTGCTGAAACGATCACTCCAGAACCAGAAGAAGCACCATAACCACCCCAGATATCAAACTCGCTGGAAGAAGAAGAACGGATATTGACTACTCCGGGAGTGACTGCTTCTGCGGCCGTGATAAAATTGGTTGGAGAGGAGGAAGAAATATTACTACGTTGAAGATTGGCAGTGATGGATCGATCTGCATTATTATTATAATTGGCATATCGAGCTGGAATCGTTTCTCGGATTAGTATTTCTCTGGGTTCTTCAAAATACTTATAACCAGAAATGGCCATTACGGCACTAATCAAAGACACTCCCAATAGCATAGCAATGTTTTTCATAAATTTGAAAGGGTTTTAAGTGATGTTGAAAAATAAGTTAGGACTAAAACTTTATTTTATACCTCACTAAGCGTAATTAAAAGAATCTATACTAAGGGTTATCAGTCTAGACTGATCCTAAACATAAGTCGTTTAGTTTTACAAATTAAGCTTCTTGGATCAAAGTCGCAATTCCATCCACCAAAAATGTCGTATAATAGGATTAACAACGTTCGAATTATATAGTTTTGTGCAGAAGTATTAAAGTTTTTTAAAATCTTTCCTTCTAGATTTTAGAT
>CALLVY010000642.1 GCA_938015925.1 uncultured Saprospiraceae bacterium | reverse complement strand
GCTAAAAAATTGTCTTTTTTCCGCACTCTGCTTGCTGCCCTTCCGTGGTCACGGTTCCTTCACTTTGAGTATTGTCATACTCAACCCAGTGGGATCGTTCACTCATTCGCCTTAATAGCCTGGCTATTAGGCTGTGGGCGTTCATTGATTGCAGAAAAAATTACTAGCGTGAACCTCCTTTGTCGGTTTCTGCATTTTTATCTCATAAAACCATTTTCGAATAAAGTCTAGTGTGCAACAGACTTTTTTTTGGGGTCTAGTCTATTTTTTGGAAAGGCAAACGAATGTATTCGTTTTTTAGAAGAAGGAAAAAAACCTTCCAAGGTTGCATGGAGTATAATAATTTGAAGCTCAGCTAAGATAGTCAAAAAAAATATTGTAGCGCCTTAGGGAAGCAATTAAAGCACTCACTTAGCAAACAACTTCTTATTTTGTTGTCGAAAAGCTTGCCAGAAATGTTGATAAAAGAAAATACCTAGTGAATAAAAGTCAGAAAGCGCACCTTGCTCTATTTACCGTTGCTTTGATTTACGGAGCCAATTACACCATTGCTAAAGATATTTTGGTCAGCAATAGCATACAGCCACATGGGTTTATTCTCTTTAGGGTACTTACAGGGGCATTGCTATTTGGGCTTCTGTATCATGGATTTATTCGCGAGAAAGTACAGCGCAAGGATTATTTGCTCTTTGCGCTTTGTGGTTTATTTGGGGTCGCGATTAATCAAATCTTTTTCTTTAGAGGTTTAAAGCTAACGGGACCCATCCATGCCTCCTTGATCATGACGACGACTCCCATTATCGTTTTGCTTGTTTCTTTTTTATTGCGGGGGGAAAAGATCACGTGGAAAAAAGTGTTGGGTATTTTGCTGGGAGCGGCGGGAGCGATCATGCTTATTGCCTATGGAGAAGAAGTGAACTTCGGATCGGATCAACTCTGGGGAGATTTTCAGATTTTCATTAATGCCGCCTCTTATGGTATTTATATCGTGTTGGTCAAATCCTTGATGGAGCGATATCATCCCTTTACCGTAATGTATGGTCTATTTGTTTTTGGTTGTTGCTTTGTTTTTCCTTTTGGGTTTCGCGAAGCCATGGAGGTCGATTGGTCTTCTTTCAGCTCAGGGATTTGGATTGGCTTTGCTTATGTGCTTTTTTGTACGACTTTTCTTACCTATTTACTCAATGGCTACGCTTTAAAAGAATTGAGTCCTTCGGTCGTAAGCATTTATATTTACCTACAACCCTTTTTGGCTTCAAGTATCGCTCTTCTTCTGGGGAAGGATGAATTAACGGCATCAAAGTTCGCCGCAGCGGTTCTGATTTTTGTAGGGGTATATCTTGTGAGTCAGCGTAAATTAAAAGAAAATCAATCTATGGATGTCACAGATTAAGTATTTTATTAATCTAAATCTTTTTTTTCAAGCAAATTAAAATGTTCTTTTATATTAAAAATTTGGCTTTGTATTTAGGTACATATGTTAGTGGGTGTTTTATAGCTATTTAGATGAATGGATAAAAACAATTTTAAATATTTTTAATCTTTAAATTATTAATTATTAGCATCTTACACACTTTATTGATGCTTTTAATGTATTGCGTTTGCTATTGTTTTTATCTATAAAATCCCTTAATTTAATGGTTGGGTTTGCTTTTTTTTTTCCTATATTTACCCGAAACACTATACATTTTCAACCATGAATCAACATAACTATAAGAACGAACAAGCCATAATTGCACTGGTTTCCGAGTATGAGGTGATGTCACAGAGGGGAACGGTAGGTTTTTTTGAGGAAACGGTATTTTTTGAAATTATTCAGCACTATGAAAACGCAGAAAATTTCGACCGTGCTTTAGAAGTCGCAGATCATGCGATTGCCCAACATGGCTTTTGTCCAGATTTTTACATAAAGAAAGCTCAAATTCTTTTAGTGACCAACCAAGCGGAAGAAGCTTTGGAATACCTCCAAAGAGCAGAGAGCTATGCTCCTGCCGAATTGGAAGTACAGATATTGCGAGCAGAAGCCTTGGTTTGTTTAGATCAAATTGCAGCAGCCTTTACCGTATTGGATGTTTTAAAGCAATATTCCAACGAAGAGGACTTGACGCACATTTATCTTTGCGAAGCGCTCATTTTCGAAAACATCGAAGACTTCGACCAAATGTTTGATGCTTTACGAAAAGCAGTCCTGGCCGATCCATCTAATAGACAAGCGATGGAACGAGTCTGGTTGAGTGTAGAAATGAGCCAACGGTATAAAGAAAGTGTACATCTCCATGAAAAGATTCTTGATATAGATCCCTATTCCTTTATTGCCTGGTATAATTTGGGCCATGCCTATTTTTGTATCAACCAATACCGCAAAGCAGCAGATGCTTTTGAGTATGCCTATATCATAGACGAAACCTTTGAGTTTGCTTACCGCGACTGTGGAGAAGCTTGTATAAAAATTGGCGACTACCAAAGAGCACTCAAATGCTACAAGGAAGCCATAGAGCATATCGAAACCGATTCTGATGTACTTACCCGCATGGGCTATTGCGAAGAGCAGTTGAATCGAGTCGACTTGGCTAAGAAGAATTATTTCAGCGCTTTAGAGATGGACGATTTCAATGATTTGGCCTACTTCCGTTTGGGAGAGTGTTGTGTACGGGAAAAGAATTGGAAGATGGCGATCGATTATTATCAAAAAGCCATAACCATCAATGATGTTCGCGAAGAATATCTCGCGGCAATCGCTTCGGCTTATCACCACATTGATCAAGAAGCCTTGGCCATGGATTTTTATCGCAAGGCGGTAGATACCGCTCCGGAGACTTCTCAATATTGGGTTTTGTTCGCCACTTTCTTGCTCGACATTGGAGAAAATGAAGAAGCTTTGGAAGTATTAGAAGAAGCACTTATCTATGCAGGAGGACCAGAATTATTATATGGGAAAATTGCCTGTATGATTCTTTTAAAAAGAAAAGCAGAAGCTTTATACCTCTTGCATGAAGCATTGAACCTTAGCTTTGATCAATATGAATCTATGTTTGAATTAGTGCCAAGCCTCGAAGGGGATCCAGAAATAATGACGATGATTGCGGCTTACCAAACGTCTTAAACAGCTCTTTCTAAAACTTTAACATAACCCAAATAGGGTAAAATAGGCGCTATTCCAGTCAGGAGTAGTGCCTATTTTGCTATGCGGCATATTTTTTGGAGTTTGAACGGTATTCGTCCCTCCCTTCTATACTTAAGCTGATATGTTACACGGTACTAAGTCTATTGCAAAAAAAATAAGTGCGCTTAAGTATTTGTTTCTCCAAACTCAAAGTACAAAATAATGAAAAAAATAATTTACGGGCTGTGGGTACTCTTTATAGCATTGAATTTTTCTGCATGTGATCGCGGAGGAGATGATGATCCGATACACATCTTCAAAGATAAATATACGCTCGAAGATCAAAGTGTGATCGGAGTGGAGGTCCAAAAGTATATAGAAAATACACCGGCTCTTTTTCCTAGCTTAGACCGTTCCACCAATGTGGAACTCTATAATTATTTCAATACCCTCGTTACGACGCTCACCAATACGACCGCTATTGAAAGTCGAGATGCCTTTGATTGGGAATTGACAATTTTAAAAGACGATCAAACGCGATCTGCTTTTTCTGCTCCAGGAGGAAAGATTTTTATCTACACGGGTTTGTTGAAATTTATTTCTGGAGAAAACGAATTGATGAGCATTTTGGCGCATGAAATTTCCTACGTCGAGTCTGGAAAGGTTATGAAAAATCTTCAGGCACAATATTCAGAGGATGATTTCTTTTTAGGAGACATTCTATTGGGTAAGCAAGTAGAAGGAATGGATCAATTGTGCATGACTTTAAAAAACATGACTTATCAAAAACAAGAAGTCATCGAAGCAGATAATTTTTCGATTGATCTGATGTGTCCTTTTCAATACAATGCGCTGGGGATAAAAACGATTATTGATCATGCCGCTCAATCTACTGCAAAAGTCTTATGGCTGGAAGTTCGTCCAGGCGATGCCGCAAGATTGGCGAATATAGAAAGTCGAGCAGGAGATTGTGGAGATGAAGAAGATCCTACTTTTGCAGAACGCTATGAAAGTTTTAAGGAAAAATTACCGTAGTGAATTAATAAAATCAATTAAGTTGGTTTTTTCTTTTACAAAAAAAAGTCTTTGATCAATCGATCAAAGACTTTTTTCGTAAGCATAAATGGCTCCGCCGATAATTCCTGCATTATTGAGTAATTCCGCAGGAACAACTTTGGTTTTGACCGTCAATAAATCTGAAAAACGATTAAATTTCTTACTGCCACCACCGCCAAGAATGATAAGACTAGGCCGCAAAATTTTGTCGACATGCAGCAAGTACTCATCAAAGCGTTTGCCCCATTCTTTCCAGCTCAAATCCTTTTGCTTACGTACAGAATCCGCAGCATATTTTTCTGCAATGATCTTTTGATCTTTTAAGAAGATATGACCGAGTTCTGTATTAGGTACCAGTTGGCCATCAATAAATAAAGCAGAGCCCAAACCAGAACCAATCGTAATCATCAACACATTTCCTTTCTTCCCTTTTCCTGCTCCAAAACGCATCTCTGCAAGTCCAGCTAAGTCGGCATCATTGCTCACAAAAACTTTAGAACCGGTTTCTTTAGCCAATAGTTTTGCAGCATCTGTGCCAATCCATTTTTTATCAATATTAGAAGCGGTATAAACCACTCCGTTTTTGATGACGGCAGGAAAGCCACAGCCAATCTTGCCTTTCCATTTGAATTGATCAACGAGTTCTGAAAAGGTTTTTGCTACTGCTTTGGGAGTGGATGGACTAGGGGTCGGAATTCGCAAACGTTCTGATTGCAATTTCCCAGAAGTGATGTCCACAATGGCACCTTTGATTCCTGAACCTCCAATATCAACTCCTAAACATTCATTCTTAGACATTTTACTGCTTTTTATTTCGAGGCTTTTGCAAAATGCTGCTTCAGCCAAAATCGACTCTGGTAGATTATTTAATTATCTTGATGGTCATCTTCACATCTTTCAAAGGACGGCTAGAACCCTTTGGAGGATCTCCATTGGTAGGCGTCTCTGCAATTTTATCAATGACATCCAAACCCTTGACCACCTGACCAAAGACCGTATATTCCCCATCAAGAAAAGGAGTCCCTCCTTGCTCGGTAAATATTTTTCTTTGTGAAGGCGTATAGCGGCGATCTTTTTGTGCTTCTATCAGATTGAGTTGGTCATTCGTCACTGGGCGACCATCAACGATATAGAACTGAGAACCACTAGATTGTTTTTCAGGATTCGAAGGACCACCAATACGAGCTGCGGCCAAGGCACCTTTGACATGAGACAAAGTATCTACAAATTCAGCAGGAACTTGATAGCCCGGGCCACCAGAACCTAAAGGTGTTTTTGCAGAAGCGGTTCTCGATTTGGGATCTCCTCCTTGAATCATAAAGCCATTGACGACTCGGTGAAAAATTAAGCCATCATAAAAACCTTCTTCTACGAGCTTTACAAAGTTATCTCGATGGAGAGGTGTATCATCGTAAAGTAGGATGGTCATATTTCCAAACTCCGTTTCTACCAAAACATAGCATTGCTCAGGAGCATCAATAACCAGGCGCTGTTCTTTTAGCGTAGATTTTTTTCCATTGCTGGCGCGCAGCACGATGGTATAATTTCCGGAGGACTTGTATTCATGGACAGGCGTTTCTTCTTCCGAAGTTTGTCCATCTCCAAAGTCCCACTGATAGGTAACGGCTTTTTGAGATTTATTTTCAAAAACTACTTTAGTAGGAGCGGTCGTACTTTTGGTAGAGTAGGCAAAATCTGCAAAAGGCTTAGAACAGGATGCGAGCAATAAAGCCATGCTCAACAACATCCAATTAATTTTTTTAAACTGCGGCATAATACCTCTGTATTTTAAATTCTAAATTATAAAATTTTCACTTTCATTTTGATGTCCTTTAAAGGACGATCTCCTGGGGCAGTAGGTTCGTTGGCAATCTTGTCGATCACCTCAAGTCCTTCTACTACTTCACCGAATACGCTATAATCTGCATCGAGTGCAGGATAACCTCCGATTTCTTTATACAATTTCCTTTGTGTTTCATTGTATTTAAATCCTTTTCTTGATTCCGTAGAACTCAATTGCTGCTCGCTTTGCGGCGCTCCTTGAACGATAAAAAATTGAGAACCAGAAGATTCTTTACCAGGGTTGACACCATCTCCCAATCGTGCGGCAGATAAAGTTCCTTTGAGGTGCGGCGCACTGATCTCAGCGGGAATCGTGTAACCTGGGCCTCCACCTCCGAGTGCTCGACCAGGAGCTGCTCCGCGAGATTCTGGGTCACCTCCTTGCGCCATAAAACCTTTGATGACTCTGTGGAAAAGAAGGTCATCGTAAAAACCTTCCTTAGCCAATTTGATAAAATTGTCGCGGTGAAGAGGCGTGGTATTGTAAAGCATGACCTTCATATTACCAAACTCCGTTTCAATCATCGCATAAGTATGTTGGTCGCGATTACAAGAAGTCATTAAAAAAAGAGCGATCAATATCGCAAAGAGTCCATTGCTAAAAGAGAGGATATTTTTCATCATTACTATTATTTAGGTTCTTTGATTTTTTTCGTGTTAGATTTAGCCAAAAAGAATAAACCGACAGAGGAGGTTTACGATAGTAATCGAGGATTTACAATTGTAAATGCTGCCCTTTGGCTTTAGTTCGCTATCGTTCAGCGGTTCCCTCGCTTAATGCACTAGTTCGGCAAGCCTCATGAAACCTGAGTTCAGCGAAGCTAATCTCCTTTGTCGATTTGTCGTGCATTAGCCTTCGGGGTCGCTCGGTCATTCCTCTTCCCAGCCACCGTTTTCGCTGGCTAATTCTCGAAAGTAGCCGACTATTTTTTCTTTGAGTACTCGACTCTGATTTTTTACGCCAGTTGTCTGAAAGGGTTTCACTACCTCATAATGTGGCCAACCATCCTCATCTCGCCCTACAAAGCGATAATAACCGTCCATACTCAATAGTTTACAGACTGCCACATGCATCAAATCCTGCTTTTCTTCTTTAGAAAAACTTTCGCGAATATGTCCAAACTCCTGCATTCCAATCAAAAAAAGTATGCCATTTAAATCAGGCAACTCCTTTCGACGAGTACTTGATTTGACCAAATGTCGAATTTTTAACCACTCAAAATCTAATTCCCAATCCTCCATATAGTTAATTTTGGATGCAAAATTAATAAAAATAGGCTTATGGAAAGAACAAGCTTACATTCGAGACGGGGAAATTGCATTTAGAATTAAGACTATCCAGAAAAAAATAGAAACTGAGTACACTGTGTAATAAATAATTTTGCATTTTGAAAGTGCCTTTTGAAGTAATACTGCGTTATTCATCAGTCATTTAGCTACGGCTAAATTCCTTCTTCATGCCTTGTCTTACTACAAAATCCCCATCTCAAAAAAACAAA
>CALLVY010000641.1 GCA_938015925.1 uncultured Saprospiraceae bacterium | reverse complement strand
CTGACCCAAAACTCTACATAGTATTCTTCTCCTTGAATCAATGGTTTTTCCAGTTTTGCCTGAACATATTCTCGATAAGTATCCGAACGTTTAGACTCTGGATTATGAGTTAGTAGAGCCACCATGGATTTTCCAGAATGTGGTCCATCTAAAAGATCGTAACCGCCATTGACAAAAAACATCAAATCGGGCGTTCCATTATTGGGGCTCATCCATTTGTCAATACTATTCCGAAAGGCCATGGAACCATCCAGATCGTATTCTGGCAGTGCACGGCGTAAAGCCTCAAAGCTTGGATTGGGTACTAAATTGGGACCGGGATACCAATCTTCAGGTGGTTGGGCATGGACAAATAGACCGCTTATTAGCAATAAAACTAGTGGTAAAATGGGCTTCATTCTTTGGTTTTTATGAGAAAAAATGAGCGGGAGGAATTGAAAAAAGGTGGGGGAACTTGGTCTTTAGGAATATGGAATACGAATTTGTGGAAGTATGAAATTTCCTAAGAAAAGTGGAGTGGATGTCTGGGGAAAGGATATACCTCTATAGGACCAAACACTGCACTAAGGAAGAATAAGGCAAAAAAAAGGCCAAATTGAGGAAGATGGAAAACCCGGGCTAAGATATTACAGGAAAGGGTATTAAGTTTTTACCATAACCTTTTCCAAGATATAGGTAGCCACTTGTTCGCCCCAGATCCGATAAGCCATTTTGGAAGGATGAACGCCGTCGCTAAATAGATCGCGATGGCGAAAAATTTTTCCATTAGGTTTTTTGAGTTTGACCATGCGAATGGATTCTTTTAGGAAATAGACGCCTTCTAGTTTTTGTGGAAAATCTTCAATGGATTTTTTCAACAGACGAATTTGTCCAGTCATCAACCAGCGAACAAGTGGAGGGAAGGCTGGAAACCATTTGATTGGAGGCATATTGGCAATAACGATTTTGGCGGAGCCATGTTTTGCTCTTAGGTTTTGGACGATCTCCAAAAAGGAACTGCGCCATTTGAGCGGGCTATTGAGTTGAAAAGTATCGTTGGCACCAAGACCAATGACGATGAGGTCATAAAATTGACCAGGGATTTGGGGCAATAGCTTTTCTTTGACTTGTCGAGCTGTAAAACCACTTTTAGCGACTACCGTCCAGTTGACTCCACGTTGGCAATGCTTGTGAATGGTCTGGGCAATGACTCCTGCGAGTCCATTGCGATGATCCTGAACGCCTACTCCCGCGATGGAAGATTCTCCAAGGTATAAGATATTGATGGCGTCAATCTTATCACCGATGACACCGGTACGGTTTTTTTCCGCCTCCGGCAAATCGGGGATATTGGCTTTGATGCGTTGCCCTTGCCAATAGAGAATTGGTGCTAGAGGCAGCATGACCAAAAGACGTAAGAGGTATTTAATTTTAGGAATCAGACTATATCGCATTAGCTAATTGTTTGCTACAAGTTAATAGCTTTCCGATTAAAAATCCGAACTAGAGAATAAAAAAAGTACGAAAGGTTAATTTTTGGACTTTAAGGACTTTCATAATAATGAAATGCAGCCCTAAACTCCCTAAACTTTTGCCTTAAAATAAAAAATATTAAATTTGACCAAAGAAAAAGAACAATAGTGGAAGAACACATCCTCAAGAGAATACGCGAGTACACGGAAGCAGTTTACCAAATGGATTTTAAAAAACTGGTGGATCAATATTTTTACCCACCAGACCTGAAAGAATATTACGACAGTATTCTTTGGTTGGCTGAGCATATGGAGCCTTTTGGAGAGTCTGATAATTTTCTAAACTTATTTCCCCGGATAGATTCTGTGGAAGAATTGAAGGCCATGCCTTTGGTCGACTTTATTGCTTCTTTTTTATCCAAAGGCATACAAGAAGTTGGGCAGGAGAAGATGAAGGCGATGATGGAGTCTATGCAGATTACGAATATGGAAAAGCAGGGAGAGGTGGTTTTGGTAGAATATATTTTAGAAAATGTATTTGACCCTGAAGGAGGCAAAATTCATAGTAATCTGGAAGTCATAGAAGTGGAAGGAGAGTGGTATTTTAAATTTCGTGCTAGCATGTCGGGAGTGATGAATTTGTTTAAAGGACGAATTGAGGATTTTAATGAAAAGGTTAAAAAAGACAATCTTAAGTTGGCCAAAGAATCGACAGATCTGGAAGTCTTTCCGATTTATGGATATCGCAACCTGGAAGATCAAACCGTGATCGAACCCCGTTATAAAGATGCTGGAGATTTTTGTGAAGGCTTGGCTTATGCTCAGGTTTTTTCCAAATATGGCTATATCAATAAATATGGCAAATTTGTTATCCGACCACGCTTTGATAAGGCCTTTGATTTTTCTCCAGATGGTTTGGCCAAAGTAGGGAAGTATAATGAAGACGACGAATGCTATTATGGTTTTATCAATAAAGAGGGGATAGAGATTGTTCCCTTTACCTATACCCAGGCCAATCATTTTTCAGAAGGGATGGCTGCGGTGAAATTACATGGTAAATGGGGATTCATCAATGCAGAAGGAAGGGTGATTATCGAAATGGCTTATGATACTGTTTATGACTTTGAAGATGGGGAAGCTCGATTGATCAAAGAAATGGGAAATGCTTATAAGGAATTTGTGGTAGACCGAGACGGGAATGTTACCGAAAGTTTTGAGCAAGGCTATGATCTTGATTGAGGAGGCAAGCTTTGCCGCGAGACCAAAACACAGTTCCTTTCTCAGACTTTATTTTCCGACCTTACTAAAAACTTTCAAGAGCTACAGAGCATTCCTTTAGCTAAGAAAGGCAAGCGATTAAAATTAGTCAACCCCAAAAAAAACTGCCTGCGATTTTAATAAATCGCAGGCAGTTTTTTTATTTAAAACACAATCTTCTTAATCGATGATATTCAAACGTTCCATCTGTAATAATCGATCCTCATTGCTAAATTTCATATAATAAAGTCCCTTAGCCAGATTGGCTGTGGAATAAGTCCACTGTTGCGTATTTTCTTCTAATCGGACTCGATCCATCAAAACACCAAGGCCATTGTATACTTCCAAAGTCACCGCTTCGCGACCTAAATGTTCCGCTTCAATTTGCAGAAAACCATTGGAACGAATGGGGTTGGGATACAAGCGAATCAAGGCTTGGTCTGCGATAGAATGATCAATACTTCTGACTGGAGAATAACTATATTCGCCGGAAGGTTCGATCATTCGAATTCGGTAGTATAATTTTCCAGCAGGTGCCTCTTTATCAATGTATTGATATTTTTTAGGATGCAAGCTAGGGCTATCATCTTCTTGAAAATCAATACTGGTAAAACGAACA
>CALLVY010000640.1 GCA_938015925.1 uncultured Saprospiraceae bacterium | reverse complement strand
TCCGTATTTACCGTTTTCTCTAATCTTAAAAAGTGGTGATTGCATATATCTGTGGCTGTCTTTAATTTAGTGGTTCTCTGACTGTTCGTCAAAGAAGGATTTTAGTAAAAGTAGCAATAAAACCGTATTTGGAAGAGAAAGGAGGCCTTTTTGATTGTCCAGAAAGTTAATGGAATAATGAGCATTGGAAAATGGGGGGCTTAAAGATCCCTTTTTATTTGTTCTTTTGGGCCACTATAAAATCCAAGTCGATGCCAAAGCCAAAGCAGACCAGCTCCTAGAATGATCTTTACCAAGGCCCCAGGTAAAAAGGGATAAAATCCATATTCCAGCGCTTTTTCAAAACCATACAGGACCGTCAAATGCAACAAACCAAAAGCGATGATCACAGCGGTACCCAAGGTCATTGCCAATAAACCTTGCAAAAAATGACGCCCCAAACCTCGATCTCCAAACCATCCTGCCACCCAAGCTCCTGCAACAAAACCGTATAAAAAACCACCACTTCCTTTGGTCAAAACCAACCAGCCAGAAGCGCCTTTAGCAAACACAGGAGCGCCCAAGATCCCCAGCAAAAGATACAACAAAATAGCCATTACTCCCCTTTTCCGCCCAAGCACATAGCCTACTAATAAGACCGCAAGGCTTTGGCCCGTCACCGGAATATCCAGTTCATGCCAAGCCAGATCTATCTTCACCTGGGCCATTAGTGACAAAAAGCAAAAAGCCATCACTATTGGAAAAACATAATCCGTCAATTTGGTATTGAATATGGGCATAAAAAAACCTGTCTGGATTTTAATTTCCAGACAGGCAAGGTATTAAAGTTGTTTAACAGTTCCAAATCTGTCTGCGCCATGATTTTTATCCACCACTCTTCTCTTTTTTGCTCGTCCGCAGCGCGGCTACGCACTTACAAAAGAGGCTCGATTGGTGAAGTAAATCTCAATGGCTCGACTAGTTTTCGAACGCTCAATCAAGGTCATTATTTTAGAAGGACATAAAGGTAAATCTCTATGACTTTTTAAGATTTTTAAGGCGATCCAGATTCAATTCATCCATTGCTGCTCGCATTTGTTCGATTGTTCGGTTTTTTCCTTGACAGGAAACGATAAAACGGTGACCGATGATGTATTCAAACATCCCTACTTTGGTTTGATTATTATACTGCTCATGTGCAGGATAGTCTTTATAGGTTGTTGTTCGGTCAAAACCATTGTCTGAGTTTTTATTGATATTTTGATTCGACCATTGAGCGGCGGCTAAAATGGTAGCCGGAGCTGCCCCAGAATCAGTCACTGCAATTTTGATGATATTATAGTTTTCGCGATAAATCGTAACGACAAAAGTCGCTGGTGCTCCTAAGGCTGCACTCGTTTCTCCTTCATTTTCATAAATAGCCAATCCAGCCAATTTATTGGGCATGAGGGCTTTGATTTGTTCTACGCTAAGTGGCTCTACACTTGGAATATTTCCAGAGTATCCTCTTAGCTTGTTTTGCAATTCAGCCTGGCTCATGGTCAATGGGCTAGCCTCGTTCTTATATTCGCCCTCTTCTCCGTCGACTTGTGCGGTCGTTGATTTATTGGGAACTGCACTTTTGGGAGATTCCGCTGTAGCAGGATTTTCATCAGCAGCAACATTTGCAGAACTGCCCTTATCTCCACAAGAAGAAAAAGTAAATACAGATAGTAAGAGGATAAAAAACATTGGATATTTCATAAATCATTCGTTTTTGGAAAAAATAAAATGGTTGAGCTCTAGCCCTTAAAGCGAATTAGAGTTTGAACCTATTTTTGAAAAAACAAACCCGAAACTTCGAGTTTGTTTTTCAATGATATTATTTCAATTATTTTGCCACAATAGAGAAATGTAGATAATCTTCCGATTATTCCACTTCTTCTACCTTATTTTCGGCCTTCATTTGTGGAAAGAATAAGACATCCTGAATAGAATTAGAGTTGGTAATGATCATCGCCAAACGATCCATTCCAATCCCAAGTCCTGCGGTAGGAGGCATTCCGTACTCTAAGGCTCTCAAGAAATCTTCGTCCAATACCATGGCTTCGTCATCTCCTCTTTTCCCCAATTCCAATTGCGCTTCAAAACGCTCACGCTGATCAATCGGATCATTGAGTTCAGAGAAAGAATTACAGATTTCTTTACCATTACAAACCGCTTCAAAACGTTCTACCAAGCCTTCGACCGTACGGTGCTTCTTGGCTAGTGGAGACATTTCTTCTGGATAGTCAGTGATAAAAGTAGGCTGGATCAATTTGGCTTCACAATTTTCACCAAAAATCTCATCAATTAGTTTTCCTTTACCCATGGACGGATCAATCGGTACGTGTAGTTTCTTAGCCGTTGCCCGCAATTCCTCCTCGTTCATTTGAGAAATATCAATACCTGTAAAATGCTCAATCGCTTCATACATAGTAAAACGCTTCCACGGACGTTTGAAGTCGATGAGGTTTTCTCCAACCTGTACTTTGGTAGTACCATTCACATCTAAGGTTACTTTTTCTACCATTTCTTCTACCAAATCCATCATCCACTCATAATCTTTATAAGCCACATACAGCTCGATTTGAGTAAACTCGGGATTGTGAAAACGGCTCATACCTTCATTTCGGAAATCTTTTGAAAACTCATACACTCCGTCAAATCCCCCAACGATCAACCTTTTCAGGTAAAGTTCATTTGCTATTCTAAGGTATAACTTACTGTCCAATGCATTGTGATGTGTAGTAAAAGGTCGAGCGGCTGCACCACCATAGACAGGTTGTAATATTGGGGTTTCTACTTCAAGACAATTTCTGTTATTCAAATAGTCTCGCATAGTATTAACTAGCTTTGTTCTTTGGATAAAAGTATCTCTCACCTCAGGGTTTACAACCATGTCGACATACCGTTGTCTGTATCTTAATTCAGGGTCTGTAAAAGCATCGTATATTTTTTCATTACCGTCTTCGTCTGTTACAGTTTTAGGTAGAGG